>CAZDBH010000111.1:0-19768 GCA_964503485.1 uncultured Bradymonadales bacterium
ATTGTCATCGGTGGTATTCTGATGATCTGGTTGGCCGACAGAGTGGCGACTTTTCTGGAGAAGAACCGGCTCTACGAGGTGCTCGGTCTCTTCATCCTCTTCATTGTCGGCATCATGCTGTTGAGCGAGGGCGGCCACTTGGCGCATCTGGAACTCTTCGGCCATCACGTCACGGCGATGAGCAAAGCGACCTTCTACTTCGTCATAAGCGTTCTGGTGGTCATCGACTTGGTACAGAGTCGCTATCAGAAGAAGCTGATCGCGATCGAAAAGAGCGAGATCGAACACCGCGCCGAACCCGCTCACTGAGCGAGAGCCGCCAGCTCGGCCACGCTACATATTGTCGAGGATGAAGCTCACCATGCTGACCGTGTCGAGCGTGTCGATGATGTCGTCGTCCACCATGTCGGCTAGTGCGGCGCTGTTCTCGTCCATCTCGATGATACCGAGTATGTCGTTGATGAGGATGGTGAGGTCGAGGACATCGACACTGCAGTCTTCATTGATATCACCGGTAAACGGGCCCGCGCTGGTGTAGATTCGCCTGCTGTAGACGGCCTCGAGAGGGTTCTCGAAGAGCAGCGCGACGATCTCGTGGACCGTCTCGTTGGGGTCCAAAGCAAGGTCAACCGTGCCGGTCGGGACCTCGGCACGAGCGATCTCGGCACCATCTCGCTGAAAGCTGATGTAACTGTCAAAGGCGAACTCGAAATTGGTTACGACGAAGTCGACCAACAGTCGCGATGAGCAGCTATTGTCAGCCACTGTGAGCGCCACGGCGGGCTCCGCGCTGGCAGGCAAGTTGTTCTGTGCAAATCCGACCGTGAAATTGAGGGCGCTCAAGTCCTCGAAGCTCTGCCCGCCCTCTGCGATCATCTCGACCATGTAGTACCAGATACCCGATCCGGCCGTGATGACGTTGTCCATGTAGGTATTGCCATCAGAGCCCGGCTCGTTGCAGCCGCGAAAGACCATGCCCATACACGAGCTATCACCAGACCAGGCGCAGATTCTGGCGGGCGTCCCTGAGTTGTTGTTGACGTGAAAGAGCCCCGTGTACCCGTCCGGATCGTACGAGAAGTACTCGACCGGACGTTGTACGAGAACGTTGGCGCCCCGGTAGCTTCGGCAGCGCCCGGGGCAGATGGGCGGGGATAACGAACTCATCGTGATGGGTGTGGTGGCAGCCTGGCATAGATTCACGCAATACTGGGTGTCTCCCAGGTCGCTGTAGCCCGTGAAATCGCTCTGCACGACGCCTGCAGCGGATTGGCGTCCGGCCGCCACGTCGTAACAATAGAGCCCGATCTCATTGGCCGGTGATTCGACCGCGTTCGCTCCACCCATGACCCGCACGGTGCTTTGAGAGCCGTCGTTGATCCGCGTCTGGCGCACCGTATGTTCGGTCGCAAAGCCGTCGTCCTCATCCCACCACACCAGCGTGCCCGGGCTGATGAAGAAGTTCTGATCGCTGGTGTCCAGCTGACGAACGGTGAGTCCGGTGGGTGGGTCGACTAGGACGGGGTCCAGTTGCGTGTCGGTACTCGATGTCGACCCTGTCACTGACAGGCTTCGAGGACCGGTGAGGACAAGCGGCACGGCCTGATTTGTGCGGGTGCGCAACCCAACTGTGGTTTCGATTTGATAGTCGTAGCTGACTCCTGGAGGTAGCTGAATGTCTCGGTAGCAGGGTTTGCGCCAACCGCTCGCTATCTCGGTTTCGACCGGACCGCCGACGTCACCTCGCAGGATCCGGTACGATACGAAGTCTTCACTGATCGGAATGCCCGCCAGTTCCACTACTGAGGTATCCCAGCAGAGCTGTACCTGGCCGTCTTCGTCAGTTGTCGCGCTCAGTTGATCGGGCGGGTCGAGCTCGGCGGTCGGCCCGTCACTGAGGTCTAGCAGCATCCATGTCACATTGAGCTGCTCGTAGTGACTCACCCGAAACCGTACGGTCTGCCCGCCTTGCACCTCCGCGGCGACAGCCCACTGGCCCTCTGCGATTCGACTGCTCGACTCGCCCGAACAGTTCGAGAAAAGGCTCAGGAGGGGGTCGCCACCTGTGACGAGCTCGTTTCGCCCGAAGCTCTGAGTGCCCGGATCGTTGAACCGAATTGGCTCGTTCACCCAAGCGAAGATGTGTCGCGTTTCGGAGGGCTGGCCTTGCACTGTGTACTCGAACCAGGCTGGATTGCCTGGGTCGCTCGACTGGTTGATGGTGTACCCGTTCACTTCATCGTATGCGTCGGCTATCACGGCGTCAGAACAAAATGCGCCGAGCGCGTCCTCGACTGCTGGACGAATGCAGGAGCTCACGTCTGTGATCAGGTTTGGCAGACTATACACATTGTCATCAGTGTCTCGCCCAACAGCTGCGAAACAATAGCGAGCGCCAGGCACGAAGCCAGAGCGGTCGACGGAGATTTCTGTCGTACCCGACGGGTCGGCCGCCACCCTGCTGAATTCGATGGAGCACTCGGCCAGATCGGCCAGATTGAACATGAGGTTGTTCGAGGGCGTGGGGAACCGAAACGTGGTGCCGAAACTGTTATCCTGAGCGGCTGCCCAGGTGTAATGGGCTTCGCAGCCGGTCAATTGGTACAGGATGATTTCTTCGGCCTCTACACCGCGTGGGCCTACCGGCGGCTCGACCGAGAAGCCGAAGGTCTGGGGTGTTTCAGCCGCGCGTACGTCTAGAACCGGGCGAGGCAGTTCGTGTTGAACATCGGCGACAGCCTCGACTTCTACGGAAGCGACGTTGTCGGGGAGACCAACGTAGAAGTTCAATTGGCGATCGCGGTGGGCTGACATGGTGATTTGCCCACCGCGATCGAAGAACCAGCTCCGGTATGGTCGATGAAAGAAACTGTCCGGTGCCATTCCCACCACACCGTCACCTGGAACCGCCGCCTGGAGCGATACGGTGGTTTCGTAGGGATAGCGTACCAGCGACGCCAGATCGGTCGTGTCATCGATGTCGATTGTGAATATGTCGCCCTGATCGTGACGACCCAGCCCCTCGATCAGGAACAACCCTTGTCGGGTCGTGTTCGTGGGTGTATCCGCCCAGGGCGTGACCGTCCCTCCATTGAAGAGCGGTGCGGTCACCACGCGGGCATTGCCAGAGTCGAGAATGTAGAGTTGACCGTTTGTGAAGCGCGATAGATCCCAGTGGTCGATGATGCTGAAATCACCCCGAAAGTCGCGATGTGGATCCCACAGTGCCACCGCGGTCGGGCCATCAAGACCGGCCGATGCGGGCACGAGAACCGTAGTCTCGCGATAGTTCAACTGAAGAATCTCATTGGTACGCTCGGCCGCGACAATAAGACCGAATCGGCCGTAGGCCATGCCCATCGGGCCGGGAACGGTTCCGTTGACACTGCAGAATCGATTGGCGCAGTCACGTGGCTCCCTATCGCCGGAGGCCCAGAACTGCAGGACCCGGTCTGCGCCGTAGCTGCTAACCCACATGTCGACGCAACCCTGCCCCTCCATCAACCACTGAGCGTAGTTCGTGCAGTAAAGTTCGGTCGGTTCCACGAGCCGAGAATCGGTGTATTCCTGCAACACGTCACCGTCGAGATCCATGCGAATCAAGCGATCGTTGTTTCGGCTGCTGACTACGACTTGAAGTTCGAAAATTCGGTCTGGGTCTTGAACCGAGCCCCAAAGGGATTGTGGCGTGACGTAGGCGAACTGGACGTCCCATGGTCCGTCCAAGGGACTGCCCGCTGCGTCACCGTCGTGGACGACACTGAGCACCTCGGTGGCCATGTCGAACTTCCAGATTTTGTTGCCATCGTAGTCGGCGAACCAAATCTCCTCGTCTCGAGGGCTCTTGGCCAATCCCGTCGGATTCGCCATCGACAGTCCACTGACGAGCGTCTCACTGACTCCCGGCACTTGATATGAGAATAGCTGATGTTCCGCCGACACGTTTGCAGGTGTCGAATCCGCGATTGCCGGTGGGGCCGTGCCAGCCAACGAAAAATGGAAGGGAAACATGACGTCTCGATCGGGATTCTGCGACGAGTCCGGCACGCCAGGGAAGCCGGCCTGCCAAGCCGGTCCGGGCGGACCGTCTGACACGATATTCTGTGCGTTTGCGTCGGCGCCGACGGCCAAGAGCAGGACGAGCGAGCTCATCGCCAAGGGTGATTTCAGAGCAGCTGTGATGTGTGGTCTACGCATGCTCATCCTTCGGACCCCGAGTTGTCCAGTATACTCGCCACGACGTGAACCACGTCGAGGATGTCCATAAAGCCGTCTTCGTTAGCGTCAGCCACGGGGCGCACCGTGTCCAACAGCTCCTGAATGCCGAGTATGAACCGAATCATGATGACAGCATCGAGAACGTCGAGCTCACAGTCGTAGTTGACGTCCGCCAGCATTCGAGTTGTAGGCACCAGTTTGTGTCTGACGAAGCTCAGTTCGCTACTCGTCTCAAAGACCCGCACTGCGATGTCGTGCAGGCCGATCTCGCCAGGGACAGCCAAGTCGAGTCGGCCCGAAGCCTCGGTCCTGGTCGCGACTGGCACCCCATCGGCGACGAAGTCTACGTGGGCGGTCCCACCTGCGACCCAGTTGGTCACGAGGTAGTCAATCGTAATCTGGGTCGCGCACTCGGCACCCGTCACGGTCAACTCGACCTGGGGGCTTTCGGTGTTTGTGGCTACGCCTCTACCGAGCTCCAAGGGAACCCCGATCGTGCGCTGTTCCTCGGGGGTCATTTCAGACGGCGCGATGTACTCGGCCTGGATGAAAACCTCTGTTGAGGGATCGACAGAGAAATCGAGCTGGGTGTTTCCGAATCGGTCGGGCTCCTGACAGATGACCGTCGCCCCAGGGTCACACCCCAGCCAGGCACACAGGCGAACAGGCTGTCCCGAGTAGTTGGCGGCGTAATACTGGCCGGTGTAGTTCCCCGTGTCCAACCGGTAGTTTCGGGCGGGACCCCGGAACGGTTCGACCACCGGAATGGTGACCCCCTCGAGGTCGATCGGTTTGAAGCCCGAATCGCATAGGTTCACACAGAAAGCCGTGGATCCCTCGTCGCTCCAGCCCACGCTCTCGCTTTCGATCGTGTCGCCAGAGAGCGTCACGTATTCGGCTCTGATGTCGTAACACACAGAAGAAAAGCCCGGCAGAGGAAGATCGGCCGCGAGTGCACCGCCGGTCACGATGTATTCGGTTTCGACACCACTGCCGACATCAGTTTGCACGATTCGATACCGATCGGCGCCTTCGACCGCGTCCCACCACAGTTGAATTCCCACTTCGTTGGTGCTCACGACGGTCGGTAGGACAACGCTCAATTCGGTAGGGGGTGACAGGGTTAGCGGTGTAGTCGTGGTGTCGACCGCCGAAGTCTGACCGCTGGCCGACTCGCTCGGTTGGCTGACCAGCTCAATTGGAAGTGTCTGAGTATCAATGACCCGTTTCTCGTAGAGGGCGCTGACCTGAAACTCGTAGTGTTCGTTTGGTCCGAGTTCCGCAAAGGTGAATGCGTTCGATCTCCAGGCTGTTTGGACGACGTTCCAGACCTCGGCGCCCTGCTCGCGTGCCTCGATGAGGTAGCTCAAATCGCGCGGGTCGACCACCCCACCTGCGGCCCAAACAGGTCCGGTCCAGCTTAGCTCGATCTCCCCATCGAGGCTCGTTGATGCAGTCACGTCAGTCGGCGCCGCGAGTCCGTCGGGGCCCAGGTCGAGCATTCGCAGAACGGTCGGGAAGGTCTCGAAATGGGTGCTCTCGAATCGAACTTCCTGACCGCCGGAGACCCAGAGATCGACGAAGCCCTGACCCTGGCCCAAGGTTTCGCTGCCGGGCACCGTAGGACAATAGTTGTACACGCTGATCAGGGTATCTCTCGCCTCGCTGTCATCGACCCAAATGATGAGGTGCCGAGGCTCCCCGGGCGTGCCCTGCGCCGTGTAGCTGTGCCAGACTCGTTGCCCAGCTGAACCAGTTGGCAGAAGCGGGTAACTACCGTTTTCCTGCCACGACTGTGCTGGTAGTGCCTCGGTGCAAAAGATACCGCTGCGAGTTGCTGTGGGGGTTCGTCGGCAGCTATCGAGCGCGTCGAGCATGCTCAATTCGCTGGCGGTGCCAGTCGTGTCGGAGGCTGTCATCGCCACTAGGCAGTATTCCTGTTCAGGGACCCAAGGGATATCGTCCAAGACGGCCGTCGTGGTACCCGATGGATCCGCATCGAAGAAGCCGGCGAGCTGAAGACAGTCCTCGACATGTTCGTAGCTCAGGCGCGAGGGACGGCGCGGGTGCGGGAACGGATAAGTGAAGGTGGTGTATCCGAAGACGCTCAAGGCTGTTCGATACTGGGCGGATTCCAACAGGGAATGGCAACCCGTCAACATGAACAGTGCGACACCTTCGGGTAGGTCTCCAGCTGGGCCCGGCGGGTGCTCGACAGTGACCTCGAGCGCACCTGGTCCGCCGGCGGTTACCTTGATGCTGGGCTGGGACAGGACGGGATTGGGGTCGGTGGTTGCGACCAGCTCGACTCCCTCCACAGAGCCCGCCCCCAGTCTGCCCACGAACAGCTGAAAACTCTCGAACCGGCTGACCGTGGCAGTCATCGCTTTTCGTCCGAAGCCATAACCGAAGACCCAGTCCGATCCGACGAGTTCATCGCCCGAGTGCACGCCAGCGAAGACGTAGTCATCGGCACCTGGCATCCACTGAACTTCGAGGGTGGAGCGTGACCGGTATCGAACCAAAGAGGCTGTGCCGGTAGTCGGGTTTGCGGTGATCACATACAGGTCGCCGGTTGAATAGTGCTGGTGAAGTCCTGTCGGCGAGTCCAGTCCGCTCAAGAAATCGCTGACGCTTCCGTCCTCGCCCGACACTTGGACAACTCGGTCGTTGCCGGAATCGGTCACATAAAACGACACCCTGTGTCCAACATCCTGGGCCAGATAGTCGCGCGGGTGAGGGTTGAGGGGATCGACCATCGGGTTCATAGCGAAAATCGAGGTCGGGCTGTACAGACCCTCAGCCGGGCCCACCACCGTGGCGACTCCGCCGGGACCGACAAAACCGCCTCGAAATGCCTGAACGACATTGTGGGTGTTGGCGTTGGCCACCAAGAATGCATAGCCATCCGCCAGTCGTGCCTCGAGCAAGGCGATTGGTCCGTCAATTCCCGCATAGGTGCTATACCAACTGAGGCAACGCCAGTCAGAGCAGCCGTGATACGACAAGATGTTGTCGGCTCCGTAGTTTGCGATCGCCACCGCGCCCGATGGGGCCCAACTATGTGTCGATTGATTGTAGTTCCAGGATTCGCCCACTCCGGTGGGTTGATCGAGTCGTCCGTGGGAGTCAAAGAAGGTTCGTTCGCGAGTGCCGTCCGCGTCGAGAACAACGAGGCTGTTGTTGTCCCTATTAGTCACAACGGCCGCGACGTCCGCAGCGGGTCCGCCGCCGTACATCACGCCTTGGAATCCACCGCGCCCCATGAAGCCGATACCCCATGGACCATCGAAGGCCGCATCGTCGGATACGACGTAGAGGAGCTCGTTGTCGGGATCCCAACCCAGCACGCGGTCGTTTTCATAGTCTACGATCCAAAGGTGTCCGGTCACGGGGTTTTCTGCAATCCCCGTCGGCCGGCCCAACTCGTCGCCCGAGGCAATAACCTCCGCGATCGGTTGGACGTCGAACTGAAACATGTCGCCGTAGACGGAGTCAGAGGCTGTGACGACTTGGCCCTCCCCGATTACAGGCAAGGCCAGCGCATCGGCACCCCACGGTACCGGAGCGACGATTGGGCTCGGGAAGCTACTTCTGTCACTGCGCAGCAGCGAAAGGGGTTGGGCGGGTCCGTCATCGATCGTGATTTGGGCCTCGAGAATCGGGGACCATACCAGCAGCAGTATTGTGAGTGCGGTCGGCACCGCGCGTTGGAACGTCCTCGAGTTCGAGATCTGCGTGGTTGTTCGCATATCAGGCCCCCAACCGGCTAAGGATGTGGCTGACCGTCGCCACGAGGTCGAGGATATTGATGTCACTATCCTCATTGAAGTCACCCAAATCCAGATAGCGGTCGGGTAAGGGCTGCAGACCGAGCATATGGAGTTGAATCAGGACCACATCCCGAACATCGACTAGACAGTCGCCGTTCACGTCACCTCGTCCAGTGCCGGTACGCTGATAGGCGAATCGATTCTGAACCTTGGTCAAGCTATCTTGAAAGAGAGCGACTTCGACCTGATGCAACGAAATCAGGGGATTCACCTCAGCGTGAATCACTCCGCTCATCTGTGTCGCCATACCGGCCAGCGTCCCATCGACCAGCACTGCCACAAAGCTCTCAGCGTCGGGGGACCAATCGGTGATGGTGTACTCGACTGCGATCTGTGATGGACACTGGCTGTCTAAGGTCATTCCGACCGTGGGATCCGGCTCAGCCGAACGGCCACTAAAGGGATCGGTCGGGGAGGAACCGACCCCAAACTCGACGCGAACGGGTATCTCTCCAAGGAAGGGCAAATCCGTAAGAGTCGAGGGGAATAGATCGGGCGCGAGCTCCCAGCGGATAAAAGTCCGACCGCTACCCGCTGGTATCGAGAGGTCGAATCGAGTTTCCGCCCGTACTGTGGAGTCCGTCTTCCCTAATTCGACCAAATCAGTGCACGACTCACTGCCGTACCAGGCGGTAGCTCGCAAGGGGACTGGCGTGAATGACGCTGTATAGAACGCACCGGAGTATTCGGCCTCACCGAAGTCCATTACGAAGTAGCGCGCGGCCCCCGAGAAGTAGGCTCCGCTGGAGTGTTGACCTGGTTGGAAGGTATATCCCCCATGCGAGATGCCCACGGGCGTCGCTGCAACTGTGCACATGTTGATACAGTACTCATCTTCGCCCGAACCGCTCCAGCCCGCTGGGAGACTCTGCGTTACGCTGCCATCATCTTCAGTGCGCTCGGCGAAGATCTGGTAGCAGAGCAGCCCCATCTCGGCCCGAATATCGAACGCGGTGCGCAGGCCGTACCCGACATAGTCCTGTGACTCGCCGGTTCCGACGTTGGTTTGTCTGACCCTGTAGCGAGTCGGTTCGTTCGACCCATCCCAACTCACGTGAGTACCGATACTGGGGGCTTGATTCCGAATCAACCAACGGGGGGCCCCGTCATATGAGAATCCGGGATCGAGCGGTGACAGAAGCGTCGGGTCGGGATAGACGACTTGAAATCCGGTTGGTGCTTCGAGGGTCGGATCCAGGGTGGTGGTATCGACGGGCGAAGTCAGTCCAACAATCGGGCTACTCAGTTCACTGCGAATGACCGCGAGGTCGTCTGCAGAACCATCGAGCGGCGCCGCGCCATTGAGGGGTTGAAGGGCTGCGACCTGATACTGGCGGCGGACGTTGGGTCCTAGGCCGGTGTCAGTGTAGCAGCGACCTGCCCAATCATCGGCGAGTAAGGTGTCGACCTCGCGACCCTCGTCGCCGCTCCAGACCGAGTAGTGAATCGCGTCGTCATCCACGAGATCAACGCCTGCTTCCTCCACGGGTGACCAGCATATCGTCACCTTGCCGTCGCGGGCATCAATCCCTCCAGTGCCTGAAGCCGTGAGCCCTGTCGGCACACTCTGCTGGGAAACCGGACTCGATTGCATGTCCGTCAGCGACCAGGCCATTGCACGCCGGCCCCGGTGTGAGAATCTGAAGAAAATTTCGTCTCCGCCGCTCGCTACCAGACCAGCCCCACGCTCGCGAGTGATGTCAGGAAGCTCTCCTTCGGCAGGACAGGCGTCGCGGTAGACTTCGACCGAGGTCATGCCACCGTTGAGGGTCTGACTGTCGATGTGAGCAACCACAACGTGCTCTTCGCTTGGCTCTCCGGCTACCGTGTATCGATACCAAGTCGGTGTGCCGGGGCCCGCAGTCGCCAGCTCCACGATGTTTCCGATCTCCGAGGCGATTGCCTCGAGGGCCTCGCCGCAGAAGAGACCGCTTTCGGCCCCTGGGCGAGCAATGGCGCACGACGACCCAAAGTCGAGGGCGCTCGGTGTACTGACGCGATCACCGACCGTGTCGACTGCCAATGCGACCAGACAGTACTCGGTGCCGGGTGCTAGGGAACCGAGCTCGAAGGTACTGGTTCCGGACGGATCAGCTGCGATTTCATCAACCTGTGTGAAGCAGTCGAAGAGGTCCGGGTACAAGACCTCGACGGCTCCCTCACTGGGGTCGTCGTACGTGGTCGTGCAAGCACCAAACCTCCGTGGGTTTTCTTCGCAGTCCACCGTCACGTCAGTCTGGTCCCCCCAGTAGTACGGCTCACTGCACCCGGTATACGAATACATATGAAGTTCATTGGCCTCCTCTCCGTGGGTCACTACGACATCGAGCTGCCCGCCGGCGACCGACGCGGTTGCCGTCAGCACCGGTTGAGCGATTTGCGGTTGATCAGTCTGGTCGACCAGTATGCTGAATCCCTGTTCGACAGCGTCTGTACCGCGGCCCACGTAGATGTTGAGCACCTCTTCCCGATAGGCGGCAAACGACAACTGACCCGATTCTGTCCACATGTAGTGGCGGAAATTAGTGCCGTGCTTGCTCAGCCGGCCCACCCCGATAAACGTGCTATCAGGGGCATTTTGAGTGGTGAGTGTTACGCCAACGAGCCAGGGCAGCTCGAGCAATGTGGTCCCATTCACGTCGTCATAGGTCAGGGCGTATGCCTGCCGGTTGTCTCCTGCGAAAGCGAGGCTCTGCATCGAGACGAGCTCCGGGGCCTCACTGACCAAGCCACGCGTGATCGCCAAACCGGTCATTGTGTCCCACTCGTCCGAGTGTCCGAACGTGTGTATTGAACCGCTCTCGTTCGCGGCATAGAGCGCCGAGATTGTGTTTGCCGAGGGGTTTCTACTGGGATTCGTGTAGCCGAGATCGGTTGGTCGGTCCACGCCGTCATCGCTACCAAAGACGACCCGGGTCGTCTGCTGACTTAGACTCGTATCAACGATCCTGACGACCTCGTTTCGCCCGTAGTTGGCGACGTACACGCCGTTACCAGACGCAAGTACGCCTCGAACATCATCGAGGGGCACGCCGCTTCCGTTAACTACGGCGGGAGACCATCGGTCCTTTCGCAGTACGAATCGTTCGTTGAATTGGTCGTAGTACATCAACCATCTGACCACACTGTTGCTCCGGGACACGTACAGACCGTTGTTTCCGCGTGGATTATCGTTCCACGCCACTCCACGCGGATCCTCGACTTCGTCTGAGTCGTGCAGGACGCCGTCTCCGTCGAGAACAAGCAGTTTGTCGTTGTCTCGACTTGTCACCAAACACATCGTGGGACTCGGCGTCGACCCACAGGGTGGGCCGAAGGGACCACCACAGGCCCCACCAAAGCCGAATCGGCTCGAGATTCTGAAAACTGCACATTCGATAGCGTAGGGGCCGTCGAGCTCCGGCCCGTCGAAGAAGGTGCTCATTTCGCCAGTTTCACGGTTGTAGGCCATGATCCGGTCGCCTTGGTAATCGGCGATCAGTAGGTCGATACCGTTGGGGTGAACCTCGATTCCGTGCGATTCGACGATCGAGTCGCCGATGTCGCGCGGCTCGGCCGTTGCTTCGATTTGGATCTGGTAGATTTCTCCGTCGACTTGCCCGCTGACAGCCAGTTCTTCGCCGACTAGAAAGGTCTCTGGCGGCGTGGTTTCCCAGTCCCACAAGAAAGGAACATAGTTCCCGCTGTTGGACCTGCCCTGGTTCGCGCCAACCCATGTGTATGGGCCCAGCGCGGACGGAGCTAGGATGATGTCTTCAGCGGCAGCCGGAGCCACAAAACAGAGTGTGGCAACCAATAGAGCAACGCCGGACGACCTGAGAGTGACTTGATCCCGTCTCACATCATTCTCCTTCCAGACAGCTGGCAGCACAGTCGAGTGTCGACGGGAGACAATCGTCTCCGCCACATCGCTCCAACACGCGTTCACATCCCAGGTGGACTGGAACCAGCAGACTCACGTCCTGAACTGCCCACCAGCCGGTATCCCCATCGTGTCGTTCGATTGAGCCCCGATAGGTACGTCCACAGCTGGCAACGGCCGCTGTCGCCATACACTGGTCACACGATTCGCCGGCGGGACAGGGATTGGTTGTGCACGACAATGACTGCTCGAAATCTCCGTGCACCCCAAAGGCATGGGCTGAGACACCCGCAAGATCCACGTCGTCGTTGTCGTCGAGATCGGTCATCCGTACCGGTTCGTCTGTGGTCGACACTGTGACCGGGTCGCCGCAGAAGGCGCCGTCGCGAGCGTGCAACTGCAAGCTCGTATCGGATTCGCAACTGCCATAGGTCACGCGGCAGCTATCGACAGCCGTGCCCACCCCCGGACAGAGTTGAGCCGAGTAAACGCCAAACTGGCTGAGTTCGGCGGTGATGAACGGTTTGCCGCCCAGCGTCTCGATCTGTCCAATCGTCTCTGGGAACCACATCACCAGTTCATGCCGATAGACCGGGAGCACCCCGGATTTGGCGCCGAACTGGTCCTCGACGAAATCGACCAGGTCGGGAGCGATCGGCATCGACAGGGTGGCGTTCTTCACCAACTCTGCGCTGTTCGGTGTGATTTCGTAAGCCTCTGGGAGAACCAACGGATAGCTGGTCGCCGGACCCCGTCGGGGTGCAAGACCTGGCCCCAGCGGACGAATGCAAACCTCTTGAGTAATGCGCAATGCGCCGTTCGGAATGTTCAAAACCGCGCCGTTGTCGGCCACCAGGCGACCGCCGGCCGCCCCGATGGTTCCGCAGTCGGCCCGATCCGTCCACGGTATCGTCACGCGGGCGGGAATGCCGGGTTGGACGTTCACCGTCTGGCGATAGATTGGACCGGCGACGGGACCAACGATCAGCTCGTGGGTTCCAACCGGGACAAGGAGATGCAGCGGAACACCGTCGTTCAGAGAATGGGTGCTTCCGCTGCTTCCCACTACTTCGACCCGAATCAGGGGAGCCTCTTCTAGATCGGTATCGAGCTCGGCGGTGATGACGAGCAATTCCTGCTCGGTCCCGTCCACGACCGTGACGTCCAGAGCCTCAGAAATGAAACCGCCGAGCCAAGCGTACTGAACGCGGACCTGTGCAGCCCCCTCACCAACCGCGGTGATGACTCCGGTTGCGTCGACCACGACGACGTCCTCGTCGGTGGAGGTGATGGTGGCCGTCGGTGACTGCTTTCTGGCACCCGACCGGTAGAGTTCTGCCCAGGGCATCGCTATCTCGGATCCGCCGGAATCATGGGTGAAATCACCGTAGTATAGGTTGACGTTAACGTACGTCTGCTCCCCAGCATCGTGGTCGGTTGGGGCAGCCAGCACCACCTCTGCCCGCGGTGTGAGCGAGAGGCCGACCGGCTCGGGCACAGAAACGAGCACGTCGACTTCACTCGAGAAAACACGTCCTGCTTCGCTGTTTAGGAAAGTCTGGATTGACAGACGATAGTCCTGTCCGGGGACCATCTCGCGCAGCGCGACCTCTGTGATCGTGGGAAAGCCAATGTCTTGAAAGAGAGCACCATCGCGGTTGACCCGGATTCCGGAGATGGCGACGAGCTCCCCTTCGTCATCGCGGGGAAGGTCCCAGCTCAGCCGGACTCCCTCAGGAAGCTGCAGCGTCGCGGCCGCTCCGGTCACCGGAGGGAGTACCTCGATTGGATCGGGCTCGTCGGCGTCGGCGTCGCTCGTATCATTCACTTCCAGCTGCTGATCGACGGTCTCATCGGCGACCTCAACGTCCTGCTCGTCCGAATCTCCACCGGTGTCCGTACTCTCATCGGCGACGTCTTCGGCGGTTTCGTCGGGCTCGTCTGCAACGTCGGGCTCTACGGATACGTCTTCTGCAATGTCGGCGTCGAATGAATCGTTACCCGCGTCGGCATCGTCTGTTTGGTCGGGTTCCGACTCTTGAACACAGATCAGGAAAATCTCGTCGCAGCGGGTGCCCACAGGACATCCGGTCTCGAGGCAGGTCAATGTTTCTTCAGAAGGTGGGGCGGCATCTTGGCCGCAAGCAGCCAGGCTAATACAGCCAACGGAAATCATCGCAACGAACGCGCTTCGAGCGATGAGTCCTAGTTCGATTGATTGCTTTTCGGTCATCAAGTTGTCCATCTAGAGCCCGCACATGGCATGCGAAGAGCTGATGTTTCCACACGACGCGTAGTGATCGACACGGAACGGGGCGCAGTCGCGCCACGACAATCCCTGGGCGTCGTAGTAGCAGTTGTCGTTCCCGTCCCCGTCGCTGTCCCATGGGGGTTCTTCGCTGCTATACGCCGCCGCATACATGTTGAGAATTCCACACATAGTCGTTGCCAGACCCAGGTCGTCGAACGGATCCAAACCGATGATCGGATCAGGCCTTAGCCGCTTCCAGTCTCCATCGACGCCCAATGCAGCCCGAACAAAGTTCGAAAGGTGGACCTCGTCGGAGCTCGAGTAGAACTCGGCCAGTTCGTCTTCGAGGTAGGTCCATCGAAAGGCGTTCTCTTCGTACCAAGGGTGGCCTGAATGACCGCAGACGTTAGCCTCGGCGTTCGGTAGGAGGTTCTTCACGCCAGTGTAGATCGCCAACAGATTGAAATAGAGCTGGTCGTCATTCCCAAGGTGCCCGATTTGCCGGGCGTCCTGCAGCGCTTGAATGAGGTCAAAGAGCCGCGAGATCATGGTGCCGCGCTCAAAGTTGGAGCCTCCGCCAAAGCTGAGAAGGGTTAGAAGGGGCTCGAGTTCGTAGGCGATGGCCAGAACAGACTCGTTCTCATCGTTGCCAAACATCATGCCTGAAGACCTGTCGATCGCCCGTTGGAGCTCTTCGGCCGAGTCCCTCACCGAGCGCACTAACTCAACGGCGCGTGCTGCTGAAGGAACCCGACGAATCGAGATATCTCGTTCGACCTCTCTTGCGGCGGGCTGAACCAGCGCGAGTTGTCTGGAAAAGCCCCAGGCGATATCGAGAACGGGGTTGGCGGAGCTAGCCGAGCGCACTGCATCCATTACGGCGTTTGCCCGCAGGAAGCGGGCGTTGACGGTTGAGTCGAGAGACCAGCCTCGCTCTAGCACGAGATAGTCGCGACTCTCGAGTGCCGCCGAGCGATAGAGCTCGTGGAGCAGTTGGCCGACCTCATCCCCATGTTCGGGAAAGTGCAGGCTCTGAAAACTGTCGTTGAACTCGTCCCGCACGCCCACCGTCGGCTCGTGGACGTCGCTGATTGCGGCGAATACGGTCGACATTGCGCCGTGTTGGTAGGCAGCTCGCACATGCTCGTAGAGACTGGTCGAATTCTCGGCCCGATCGCGGGTTCGCTGATACTGAACATTGCCGCCTACGTCAGAGGGGATGATTCCGATGACCGGTTCGAGGTAGCCGTCGAGGGCCCCGAGCATACGGCTGGTCGCGCCGGGCAGATCGATTCGAACCCAGGGCACATCGAGTGTCGCGATCGAAGTTTGGCCGCCGCCTTCCACGACGATTTCGTAGTGCAGTACATAGTTGCCAGCCGGCGTACCGCGAGTCAGAAGCACGTCCCCGCTTCCGGGGTCGCACGCGGCCGATCCATCACCCCACGACAAGTCGCCCACACCGTCGCCACAGTAAGGAAGAACGGCTGGCCGTGGCGTTCCGTAGGATTCGCTGACCAATGCGAGGGCCTCACCGGGCAGCTCTGGAGAAACGAGTGAGATGTCGACTTGCGTGATGCCGGTGCCTGTGGCCGCCCGCATGGGACACAGTTGAATCTGTTCACCCGGGAACATTCCGGGCACAAACAAACTCACTGTGGGTGGTTGATAGGGTGCGTCTACACTGCAGCGAAAGGCCGGCTCGGGTACATTGCCCTCGAGCAGGCTCTTACACTCTCCCAATTCGGTCGCGATGGCTCGCCCCTGTGGATTCCCAAACCGCGCACTCTCGAGACATACCTCGACGTCGCCAAGCTCGAACCCGACTACTGTGAGAGTGTAATCCCCGGTATCGATTGGTGTACCGACGACGTCGATACCCACGATGATGTCGTCCCTGGCCGACATGCTCCACAGGGCCGACCGACCGCGACTGACGCCGGTCAGATTGATGCCCGAAAGACCGATTTGGAAGCCAGAAATCGGAAAAAACGGACTTCGGACGCGCAGGTCGAACTCGCTCGCCAGAATGTTCACATCGCCGATCTCGACCGTTACACCGAGGTTTTCGCAGGCGTTGTTTTCGATGCGTTGACCGATGCCGAGCTCGTCCGAGATCTTGACGTCGGTCAAGCAGACCGTACTGAGCTCGGGCTCGACCTCAAAGCTGATGACGGTCAGGAGGTGCTCGCCCTGAGAGAGTGTTCCGCCCGTGAGGTGAGTTCCCACGAACCCTTTCTCGTTGGTCGAAACACCCCATGAGGCGTTGGCCGTCTCACCGCCGCCGACCCCAAGCAATTCGACCCCATCGACCTCGGCCTGGAATGCTCGAATCGGATAGACTGGATTCGTAACCCACACCTCTAGAGTGCCGCGTTGTTCGCCGACCTGAATCGGGTTTCGGAATTCGACTGTCGAACCCAGATTCGCGCAGGACGCCCGGGTGGGAAGGCCCCTTCCACCCGGGTCCGAGAAGACCGCGGCTTCGATACAACTCTGTTGGGTGCGCCGGTCGACGACCTGAACGTCGACCACCAGCAGGGTGTACTCGTCGGCGAAGAGGAAACCGCCGCCGGGTTCAACCACTACAACGCCAAGACCGTTTAGATCGATATCCCATCCCGCCGCCGCGCCTCCCGAGACTCCGGTGATCTCGAAGCCGCTTAGCTCGAACTGAAAGCCCGAGACCGCAACGTAGTTTTCCATGAGGATCTCAACCGTACCAGCGCCTTCAGAGTCGATCTCGATCGATCCGTAGCTGAGTTCGACGGGCTCGGAAAATGCAGGGAAAGCGAAGGTGAAAACCGCCAGACCAGCGACCAATGAAGCCGCGCAGCGCCACGATTTATGCAGAAGTACAATCTGTCGGAAACTGATCGATTTCAAAAAATCGACCCCCCAGTTTTGACATGATTGTGGAACTCCCGGAAAAGAGAGTCTCATTTTCGGGGTAGTGAAGTCAAATCGTTGAAAAGATGTGGGATTCTAGTACACAGTGGATCACATTGTCACCAGAACGAGTTGACCCATCGATGTCGAGTCCCTACACTCGGGGTGGGATTATCCGGATCAACACGAGCCACGAACGAACACCACGAACGACCGATGTCGCTGTCGTCAACTTGGGGAATTGCCGTGTTTAAGGCCCGCCGTGGGTATCCCTTCTCGAGACTTCCAACACACTCAGCTTTCTTCTGTCTATTGCTGGCATTTGCTGCCTGCAACGACGGCCCGGCCACGACGACTCAAGAGACCACCCGGTCTTGCCCGGCCGATTGTCCACCAGAACGCTGCAACCTGCTCACTTACGAATGTAATCCGCTTCCGGCTGACGACGACGCCGATGTCACCGAAGAAGCCGATTCGCCACCGAGCGACGTGGCCGATGACTCAACGACGTCGCAGGGCGACCAACGTGAACAGCCAGACGAACAAGCCGAGGTCGAGGAAGAGACCAGTGAAGAGGTGACCGAAGGTAATGACACGGAAGATGACACGTCGGAGTCTGAGGACACCGAGGACGACAGTACGACCCATGAGGGCGACACCGAAGAAGATGAAGACGAGTCGGATCCAGAGGATGTCGATCCCGACCAACCCGTTGGCCTTTGCCCAGACCGGCTGGAGCCTGTGAATCCTACAGACGCAGCGCCTTTGCATTTGGGCCTGCTCATGGCTGACTCAACTGAATGTGGACGCGAGACCTTTGATCCGTTGACTGCCAATGGCTGCTGCGCCCGCGAGGAATGCTGCACCTGCGGCGTCGAATCGGATCTCGCCTTGTGCGGGTTCGACGACGTCGACACCTACTCGTTCAGCCTGTTGGCGGGCGACGTCGCCGTTGTTCGTATCATTGCCGATGAACCGATCAGTCGCTGCCGCTTCTGGGCCGAACTCGATATTCCGGGCGAAGACGAGGCCCGAAACAGTACCTGTGTCCCCGATGAAAACCTGGCGATGATTCGCATCAATCCGGCGGTGGCTCAGGAACCAACCATCGTCGCGAACTACACGCTGCGGGTCTATTCAGCTTCAGAAGAAACCATTCCGTACCACCTTCATGTCCAAGTCGAGCCCTTCAGCCGGAGTTGCCCGTCCGACAGTTGGGACGATCCGTGGGCCACCTACAACACGCTGCGCGGCAGTGAGATTGCCTGTGCCCATGACGATTGCGCCGCCTACGTAACCACCCGAGGCGACAATACGGCGGTTGCAGGGCAACTGTGTCCCTGGGACGGCCGAGACTATGTGGTTCACACTGTGGTCGGGGAGTTCCCGAATAGTCGGGTTGTAAGACTCAGGTATGATGCCTCCGTCTCTGGAATGAAGGCGACGCTTTACAACACGTCGGGCGATCCCCTCGAAGAGATGTGCCTGAGCTGCGATGGGACGAGCGGAATCGCTGGTGATCTCGAGCACCGCTACGACTTGCTGGGACCGGGTAACCACCAACTGCGAATCACCTCCGACTCACCCACACCCGCCCAGTTCGAGGTCTTTTTCTACGACGAGTAACTGGGAAGTTGCTTTCGCGGCCCGCCTGCCGATACAACAATACCGTTGAACACAACCGAGGTCCCATCATGCGATCCCCCTGGCGCCCTTCGATCGGTTTTCTTTTGTTGAGCTTCTCGATTGCCGCTGTCGTGGCGTGCTCCGACTCCACACTCGACTCGAGTTCCGCCGAAGACGAAAGTGGGGTCAGTACCACCGACCTGTCACTGTCGGACACAGTCGGGGATACAGCACAGGCTGACGAATCAGTGGCCGATACCAACCAGGACGAATCGACCACCGACAGCGTTGAGGACGGAGGCGAGCCGGATGAAGTGGCCGACACCTCCGGCGACGAGTCGACGCCGGATGAGTCGACGCCTGATGAGTCGACACCAGACGAGTCCGAAGACACGGCAGAAGACGTTGGTGAAGAGACGGTTGAAGACGTCGCTCACGACACAGCCGAGGACGTGACTGAAGACCCCGAAGGCAGTGACGTAGGGGACGTGACGCGAGATACCCCGCCCTGCTTTGCCCGCGCCAACCGCTGCGCCAGCCGCGCCGTGGAAGCCTGCCAAGACACTGTCTGGGTTGAAACGAGCGTGTGCGAATCGGACCAACTTTGCACTGGCCAGGGCTGGTGTGAGGACATTCCAGACTACTACGGAATGGCATGCCGTGGAGAGGTTACTGCCCAATGCAATGACACCGAGGACGGCTACGACTTCAGCTGCATGGGGCCCGAGGCCATTTTGCACTGTCGGAGTTTCAACCCGATCTTGGCAGAAGAAGGCGACGAGTGCATCACCGCGATCGACTGCCCCAGGAGCGGCGGCTTCCTCTGTTCACGGCCTGGTTATTGCCAAGACGGCAGCGTCGGCGACCGCTGCTACAGTGCGGATGATTGCACCGAGGATCGAGTGTGCTTGTGCCCCACGAGCGGCGTTAGGTGCGAACAGTGGGAGCGCACCTGCCAAGAGCCCGGATAGCGCTCCGGGAAGCCAAAGGCTGACCGTGAGCCGCTTGAAGTAACCAAGTACGGACTGGGATCGACGCCCTAGGAGCCTGTCGCGCATAGCGCTCCAGGCTCCGCCATTGGCTTTTAGC
>CAZDBH010000112.1:0-19713 GCA_964503485.1 uncultured Bradymonadales bacterium
CGCTAAAAGCCAATGGCGGAGCCTGGAGCGCTATGCGCGACAGGCTCCTAGCCGACAAGGGCATCGTGATGGACTTGGTGAGTCCCACCAGTGGAAAAACGCGCTATATGTTGTCGCCCCCCGTCATTGGGTTCTTCGAGTTCACCTTCATGCGCGCCCACGACATGTTTCCGAAGAAGCCACTCGCGAAAGCGATGAACTCGTATATGTACAACGACCCGGGCTTCGCGATGGCCATCTTTGGCGAAGAAACGGTCATCGGTCGCGCGATGGTTCGCGAAGAATATGTCGCCGAGGACATCAAACCTGACGTCCTGTCGTGGGAGCGTTCCACGCAGCTGATTCAGGAAGCCAAGAATATTGGGGTCCAACTGTGCTACTGCAGGCACAAGAAAGAGCATGTGGGGGAGGCCTGCGATGCGCCGATGGATACCTGCCTATCACTTAACGGTGGGGCAGACTTCCTGATTCGAAGGGAATTCGCGCGAAAGATTGAGACCTCCGAAGCCATGGACATCTTGACCATGGCCAAAGAGAAAAATCTGGTCCAGATCGCTGACAACGTAAGCAATGTGCCAGGGTATATCTGCAACTGTTGCGCGTGTTGCTGTGGTCAGCTCAGCGCAATCAACAAGTGGGATTTGGACGCGGTGAATCCGAGCGGATTCGAGCCCACGATCGACCTCGAAGACTGCAACGGCTGCTCCCGCTGTTCGAGGGCGTGTCCGGTGACCGCGATCGACATGAAGGGCGCTCGCAAGACGGCCAATCGAAAGAACGATCTGGTGCCAGATGTCAATTTGGATCGCTGTATCGGCTGTGGTGTGTGCGCCGACAACTGTAAGAAGAAGTCGATCACGATGACTCGGCGCGAGAAACAGCCCTATGTTCCGGCCAACGCGATTGAGCGAAGCATTCGGATGTGTCTCGAGAGAGGGCGACTACCCCATCTGCTCTTCGACGAGGGCGAAAACCGCGGGGCACGATTTCTAAACAGGGCGATTCAGGTTCTGCAGAAGATGCCGGGAACCCAGCAAGCGCTGGCCAGCAAGCAGCTGCAATCACGCTTCATTTCGTTTGTATTGAACAACATCCCAGACCCGACAACCTAGGACCCCATCGATCGAGAGGGCGCCCTAGTCGATCCAGGCGTAGCGGCGCTTGCCCTCGAGTCGGCCGGCACCATCCACGTTGACGAGAATGAATTCGCCGGTTGGTTTGACGACGCTCTCATGTTGCGATGCGCCGTGGAGCTGCAGATAGGTTTGCCAGGAGATTCGGGTCCGCGTCTCGAGTCGCTCAAAGAGCCTGAATCTGCTGACCACTTCTTTCCAGCCGGGCTGTACCTCAGCCTCGAAGACTTTTGCCTTCGCCCCACTTCCGTAGGCACACAGGCCGATTCGTTTTCCGGTCAGCTCGGAACCGTCGGCCAAATCAGAGCAGAGGGTGCTGACCAGTGCGAGGAAGATGGACCCAGTGTACTGATTGCCGACGAGGCTTGACCCGCGCTGTCCCTTTTCGATTCGCTCGCTGAAGAACGCCTTGTACTGTTCGGTCTTGGTCAACAGCCGGCGGAACTGGTCGCCTGCGCGCCGATATGTCTTGTCGCCTTCGGGACCGGGCTCGAAGTCATCGCGATGCGGTTCGTTCCCACCAGTGGACTCGACGACCTCGCTCCATTCTGGCAGAGCACGGCGCTCATAGGCGTAAACGTCGGGGAACATCCGCTTGCCCTGAAACGCGTAGGGCAGATGAAGCACAATGCGCGACCACTGCTCGGTGATCGGTTGTGAGTCGGTTTCGGTGCGCCTTCCGGCGTCGATCAGCTGCTGCCGAAAGTGGATGAATGCGTGTTTGACGGCCTCGCGATAGCAGTCGTTCGAGTAGGGTCCGTCGAAGACGGGTGTGTCCTTGTGGAGTGAGAGGCTGCGTCCGCGAAACACGCCGTCAGCCAGATTGTGGCGGTCGAGGGTCGCGAGCAAGTCTTCGGCACCGGCCAGTGCCGAGCTATCGCTGTGCTCTCTGATGATCTCGACCGCATGGGCCAAGACATCGGTCAGAGGAACTTCCCGTCGCGGTTTGAAGAAGTCGTGCACGCCGCGGGTCGATACACCCCACACGTCGGGAATAGCGAGCAGACGCGGATTGTGTCTGACTAAAAGAGCCCCACTTCCAGCTCCCTGGGTATACTCACCGGGTGATTCCAACTCGTATTTGGCGTTGTCCGAAAAGACCACAATGCCAATTCGGTCTTGCTCAGGTCCACCGCGTGCGACCCAATCGAGCGTGTTGTGTAGCGCGTCGACCCCGCCCACGCAGGCGAATGTCATGTCGACCACATCACAGCGCTGCAGGCATTCTTTACCGTAACGCGCTTCGAGGTGGTCTTCGACCATGTCGAGAACGTATGTGGCTGTTGGCTTGGAGCCGTCTACCGCCGACTCTGTCCCGAGGTAGATTCGACCGATACTGCGGGGGTCGATCTCGTTGCGCTCGATGAGTGCCAGAACGGCATTGGCTCCCATCGTTGCAGGGTCCTCGTGCAAGTCGGGTATCGACATTGCGGCTAGACCCAGCCCGCGGTTTAGTTTGCCGTAGTCGGCGTCTCGGGCTTCTGCAAAGTCCTTCATGTCGAGGTAGAGGCGAGGAATGTAGAGCTGAATGTCGTCGATGCCAACGCAGACGTGACTCTTGCTGGCGGTAGCACTGCTCATGTGAATCTCCCAATCTGTCTTCTGACGCGTCGCCGGGCACACCAACCGACCAGTCACGAGGACCGGTCGCGGAAGGGGCTACTGGAATATCGGCCGCAATAGCCTCTGTCAACCAAATACGGGTTGCGCCGATTTGCCTAATGCGTTGCTTGCTTGCAATCGCCACCTCTGAACGCTACATTTGCTCCGCCCTATTCCCGCGTCCCTGGGTACAATTCAAACCGGGTCAACTACCCGGGAGGTCAATGATGCCGACGGCAGTTGCGTCGAGGTCTAGGGAAAGTGGGGAGGAACACGTTATCCCTCAAGCGATGGTCAAACAGAACAAGTCGACGCCGCCGGACTGGCCGGCAGATTGGCCCGCGGAAGGCCTCATCGACCTGGCCGTTCAGGATCTTCCTCACGCCTCGTCAGCCACCGAATGGTGGTACGTAAACAGCCATTTAACGACTACCGATGGGCGCGAGTTTGCCTTCTTCGCCTCTTTCTTTCGGGTCGGCCGAAGCCGAGACGAAGCGACTGGTGAGGTCACCTATGCGCACTCGCTGACCTGGGCACTGGTCGATCTCGAACAACAGACCTATCGCGGCGAGTCTCGCGTCGACAAAGAGGCCGACAAAATTGGCCTCGAGCGAATGGATCGAGGTGAGGGAACGCAGGATCAGCGCCTTCGACGGGCCATGCGTGAGGTGCTCGAGAAAGGGAATGTGCCCTACCCCGATCAGAAGTTCGACGGAGACGTCATCGTCAGCACCGATACCCTCGACCTGAACTTCGGCGGCGCGATTTTCGTCAAGCAGAGCGACGGGAGTTATAGGGTGCGCGTCGACAGCGAGCATTTCGAACTCGGCTGCGAGTTGGTCTTCGACCCCCAAAAGGTCCCGGCCCGACACGGGCAAAACGGCGTGGTCCGAGGCACCGAAGGGGAGGAAATGTTCTACTACTTCATCCCTCGCTGCGCCGTCACCGGTACGATCACCGAAGGCGAGGCTGTTTCGGCGGTCGACCACGGGCAGGGTTGGTACGACCACGAATTTGGTGGTTTCAGGTCGGGTACCGAGGAAGAACGTCAGCTCAAACCGGGATCAGACCAAGAGATTTCGTGGAACTGGATCGCGGTGCAGCTCGACAACGGAATGGATCTTACTGCCTACTCGCTCGTGGACTCCGAGACTGAGGAATCCGTCGGACAGTATGTTGTTCTGTCCGACGAAAAGGGCGTCCAAACCACCGTTCACGATTTCGAATTCAGCCCGGCTGGCGAGTGGACGAGCACCAGGACCTTCAATACCTACCCGACACGTTGGACCGTGAACGTGCCCGCTCTCGATGTACGCCTGGAAGTGGAAGCAGCCTTTGCTGACCAAGAGTTCATCACGCTTCTCTCGAAGCCCGCGTTTTGGGAAGGTCGAATCGAGGCCATCGGCACGATGGCGGGGAAGCCAGTGTCTGGCAAGGGCTGGGTCGAGAGGAGCGGATTCGCAGTAATCGACGACCTCGACGGCTTCTTCAAAGCAGTCGGCAAACAAGTTCGAAAAAGCGTTCAAGGCATAATCCCCTTTGATCCGAGCTACGAGCAAGTACGCGACATCGTGGCTTCGGAGGAACGCGATCACTATATGGACGGAGTCGATCTCGAGGTGTTCACCGAGACGTGCACGAAACCCGTGCGCGAGATCGTGGATCGGGGCGGGAAATCGTGGCGCTCCTACGCAGCTTTGGCCTGTTGCGACGTAGTCGGAGGCGACTCGCGCCAGTACGTCCAGTGGCTGGCCATGCCGGAATTCATGCACGTCGGCTCGTTGATCGTCGACGACGTACAGGATCAGTCAGACATCAGACGGGGTGGCCCGACCTGTCATCTCATTTACGGGGAACCACTGGCCATAAACGCAGGCACAGCCTGCTACTTCATGGGCCAGAAAATGCTCGTCAGCCCCTCGATGTCCAACGAAGACAGGCTGCGCATCTACGATCTCTATTTTGAGGCGCTTCGCGCCGGACACGCCGGCCAGGCCTTCGACATCAACGGGGTCGACCACCTCATGGAGTCGGTTGTTGCGTCTGGCGACATCGATAAGCTCGAACGCAGTGTTCTCTGCACTCACAGATTGAAGACAGCCGCCCCTGCCGGTGCCCTGGCACGCATGGGAGCGGTCGTCGGCGGTGGCAGCGACGAACAGAGTGAAGGTCTGGGTGAGTACTTCGAGTCGCTTGGCCTCGCGTTTCAGATCGTTGACGATGTACTCAACCTGCGGGGGTTCAAGGGCAATTTGAAAGACAGGGGCGAGGATCTTCGCCACGGCAAAGTCACCATGCCAGTTGTCCGGGCGATGGGTGTTGTACCGCCGGTTCAGCGCCGGGAACTCTGGGAAACGATCAAATCCAAACCCGCAGACTCCGAAACCGTCAATCAGTGCATCGAGATGCTAGAGGCTTGCGGGGCCGTCTCTGCCTGTGTCTCTCAGGCCAAGGATTTGGTCGAATCCGCCTGGCAGCAACTGACTCCGCTGATCGAGGACTCGCTTCAGAAGCTCATTCTGCGTGCCTTCGGATGGTATATCCTGGAACGCCACTATTGATTCCCAAAGGTAGTCGCTCTAAATCAACCGCAATGAACAGTTTTGGGATCAAGGAACTCGCCGAGACCCCCAGGTGGTCTGTGGACGAGGTCAACGCGCTCGAGGGCCACTGTAGCGGGGAGGTGCTGTACCGGTGGGCCGAAAACGTCGAGCGGCGGTGGGGAAAACACGCCCTTATGACGATTCGCGACGGCATGGGTGACCTGGGGCCACGGGTCCCAGATGCGCCGAACAAGGGTGATTGGTTCCCCATTGCCTGCCAGATTCGAATCACTGATCTGATTATTGACGAACTTCTCGATGGCGACGCTGAGGAGCTCGAGCCTCTGCTGCTCGAAGACACCCACCACAACGGCGGAATCGCGATGCGGTTTCTCTTGAGGAGAGTGGGACCCGCCAGGGTCTTTCGAAACGCTCATCGCATTCATCCCAGGTGCTATGACGTCGGCAGCGTGAGTTCGACACTCAACGGCACCCACGCCACCGTGGTCTGCCAGGGCGCCTCGCTCTTCGCGAATCCCACTTGGCGTATGCTTCAACTGATGGGACACCGTGTCCTGCTAGCCCATACCGGACAACAAGTCATCAGTGTCAGCGGTGAAGCGCTCGGCGATGATGGGTTCAAATCGTATTGCGAGTGGGAGTAGGCTCGCGGGCGCCGCTGGGGCCAAAACACCCCACACAACATTCCAGCCCCAGCCAACCCGGGGTCCACAGACCCCAAAAGGAATCTCCAACGGCCGGCACCGAACCTCGCGTTAACAAATAAAGACCTTTTCAACTCCAACACTTACACAACAACCACAATCTTTGGCACGTAGGTTGCGATATGTGTTTTCCATCGGCGCCAAGGGTTGCGAAGCAAGCTCTCGGCGGGATGGTAATCCAACGGACCATATATCTGTTGTGTTTCCAGGCTGAGACGGTGTCGATGGATCGAAGTGACTGGCTGACAATGCTAGTGACTAAATTTTTTAAAATGGTTTTAGTGACTGCCGCCCCCCAATCCAATTAGTAGGGTCGGCCGGTCACTTCGATTCACGTGTCCTGTCGGTATTTCACAAATAGGGGAGTTCGCTCCCTCCCACTTTCCCTGCTAGACACCTGCTCTGAACCCCATCTAAATGACGCAAGAACTCAACCGACAGGACCACGTGGTATCGGGCTGAAAAGCTCGCCCCGAAAGTCTATTCTACAGAACACGAAACGGGTCCATCGGACGGCAGCTCCAGGCTACGCACGGGCCGAACACCGCCGGAGTTTTGAGCGGTCCGTAGGTCGACCGGGAATCGCTCCCACGCGGGTGCGCAGCCATACCCCCTTAGAATCCGCAGTTCTCCGTCACTCGGCTCTTGGGCTGTGAGTACGTTCGAGTCGGGGCCACCCGGCCCCAGGGGTTCTGATCCCGAGGGATGCTCCGGGTCGTATTGA
The DNA here is from genome assembly GCA_964503485.1 of uncultured Bradymonadales bacterium. GTDB lineage: Bacteria > Myxococcota_A > Bradymonadia > JAFGEP01 > JAFGEP01 > CAZDBH01. The sequence goes on from CAZDBH010000112.1 coordinate 6,728, forward strand.
TCCCATACCCACTCTGGCGCGTTCCCGATCGCGTCGTATAGACCAGCAGCCACTGGAGGGAGGGCGCCCACAGGCTGAGGACGACCAACGTCGCAGTTCGCAATCTGATTGACGCAGGAGACCGCATTGCCGCAAGGCCAGTCGTCATCGGTGGATCCAAACCTGACCATGCCTTCCCATTCGGCCTCTGATGGAAGCCGGTACCCATCGCAATCCCGATCAAACGTCGTCATTTGGCAGGTGTAGGGCTCGCCCGGGGTGCTAGCGCAGTCGTCGAGTTGGTAGCAGGGAGTTAGGCTCTCGGCATTCGATAGGGTGTTGAGAAACAGCAACGCCTCGTGCCAGCTCAGGTCGTCTTTGGGGCAAGATGGGCACAGGCCAGCCTCTTGGCCCATCGTGTCAGCCCACTGCTCCCGCGTCACCTCGGTTGCACTCATCATGTAGTCGCCCGCAACAGCGACAGTTTTGAGGTGGTCACCGTCGATTTCTGGAAGACCGATAGGAATACTCCAGAAGGTGCCTGTACGCGCACGGGTGACCATCTGCTCGTCGACGCAGGTACGCGAAGAACACGCTCCGATACAGTCGAGATGGCTTGAACAGTCATGACCGTGTCCGCCCACCGTCAGCGGAAGCGAGACCTCGTCGCCTGTTAGGTTCTGGTTGTAGATCACTTCGTAAAAACCGGGGCTCAACCCCTCTGGTAGGAGGTCGTACTCCCGAGATACGTCGTCACCCGTTCCGGTGAGTTCCGTCCCGTCAACTGTGATGTTGCTCTCGTCGGCCAGGCCTGATCCTATGACTGTGAGCGTGTAGCATCCATTACCTGGAATACCGTTTCGAGGCCGAAGTCCATTCACGCTCCAGGCTTCCACTCGCAGTTCGAACGTGGCGGGCTCGAGGTCACCGGAGCGCGCAATGACACTGACAGTGTTACCGACTGGCGCCTCCGGGGTGAGATACACCTCGCTCGACACAAGACCGTTTCCATTTGTTACCGGATCGCGCGGTGCAACATCAACGACCCCTATCCCGAGCTCCCAGTTAATGATCTGCCCCTCTACTCCGTTGTTGTATTCGTCGACCACCGCTGCAACCAGCGGGACCAGACCCTGTCTAGCCGGCGCGATAATCTGGCCGTCACCACTGACAATGAGCAGGGACGACGGTTCTCCGACTACGACGTCGAAGGGAGCGAAAGCCCAGACCGATCCATCGTTGATCGAGATGGTGAGTTCTTGCGAACCCGGGCGCATCCCGAACCGCATATAGGCTTCAGCTCGCCCGGAGTGATCAGACTCGACGATCAGAGTTTGGCGACCGAACCATTCCACTTCAGCCTCTTCGGCGACAACAATCGGTGCGTCTGCAGCCACGGGCCCCACTCGGAACGTCACATCGACCCCTGAGACGGGGAATCCGTTTCCGTCTTTCACGGTTACGATGATCGGCTCTGGCGCGTCGACTCCCAGCCAGCTGCCGACGGTCGGGTCCGCATAGACCTCGTCCTGCAGTTCTGGCTCAACGTCGATCGTTGTAGGTTGACCTGGGTACGGGTCGAGATCGAGACTTGTCTCGAGCTCGTCGACTCGAGCGATCACAGTCACTGTTTGCGTTCCGATCGGAGTGACCTCGCAGTGCGCCGTGCCTTCGGCACCTGTGGGCTCGTAGTCGCCAAGCGTGGCGGCCCCTTCCCGAACCTCGAACGAGATGTCCTGGTCACTCAATGGGTGCCCAAACTCATCCTCCACCAAAACCTCCCACTCAAAGGCGGTTCCAATCTGCAGAGCGAACCGAACCTGGTTCGGTATGAGAGAAGCGGCGGGTCCTGGCAGGGCTTCCAGGCTGGCTGTGTGCGCGACCATATCGTCCCCAGTAGAAGATATGGTCACAAACTGGTCGCCGAGGAATTCTGCCAGAGTCCAACTCGCTTCCGCCCGTCCGTCCTCGTTAGTCGTGATGCTGCTTTGCGGCACGGTCCCGTGGTTAGTAGCAACGACGAGCTCTAACTGACCGATTGGATTGTCCCGACGATCGACAGCCAGGACCTCGAACGGGCCAACAGTCGAGCCGGCTTGGGCCGATTCCGGCAGGCCCTCGGCCACCCCGATTTCTCGGGGGACTCCCGGAAGTATGTCGAATTCAAACGGCACAAATTGCTCTGCGTCGTCGAGTAACTGGGCGTGCACCGTTGCCGAGCCAGTCCGAATCCCTGCGTACAGCTGAGAACTCGCAAGTCCGTTGGCGTCGGTAGCGACAACGTGGGAGGTAGGCGAGGTGACCGCATCACCTGTTGCTTGGTCGAAGACGACGATGGCGCCGGGAACGGGGACATCGTTACGCATAGCGCGAACCAAGAGCGGCTCGCTTGTCGCCTCAATCTGCAACTCGCGTGGGAGACGCTCGCCGTCGCCGGGGTCATTGTACTCAATGGTTGTTGGTCGCACCGGCTCCGCCAGCAGGCCGAAATCGAGCGTCCTAGTCTCGCCTTCGGTCACGAGGATTCCTTCGATCACTTGTGAGAGATGCGCTGCATGTGACGCGATGACCTGATAGCTTCCCGGTGCGCAATCCTCGAGCAAGAAGGCTCCTGCAGAATCGGCGACCGCTCGGCAACGGGTTGACGAGTCCCACTCGGCAATCGCCTCCACGGTTGCGCCTGCCGGTTGGCCGATCTGAACCGTTATCGTACCTTCGATACTCCCTGGAGTTTGAGTCAGAACGACTGTTGGTGCACTCGCCACCTCCATGGCACGGATCTCCTGATCCGTGAGCCCCGCCGAGAAGTAGCCGGCCTGGTCAAAGGCGATACTGTAGTTTCCGGGTTGCGCTTGGAGGGACCACCCCCCTCGTTCGTCAGTAACCGTCGCGTAGGGCGTGTCAGGAAGACGCACCACTGTTCCCGAGTGGTCGTCCGCCGAGCCGAGCAGTGCGAGCCCGCTGATTGTCCCGAGGGCCATATCCAACCGCAGTCCGGCCAACTGGCTGGTTTCATCCGAGGCAACCGTGAAACGAGCGCTCTCGGTAGTCACGAACCCGTTGAAGCTGACCGTGACGGTGTAGATGCCGGGCGGGACGCTCGAGAATCGGAAGACCCCGGTGGTGTTTGTCGTCGTTTGGAGGTCTGGGATGCCGTTGAGAACAACGTCGATTCCGTTGTGATCGAGTTGCCCCGACAGTGCCGCGAGGCCGAGGACGGTCCCAGGTGCTGCCCCGGGTTCAGTCGGGCCCAACGGGGGTTCACTTTCTTGGCAGCCGACGCAGGCGGCCCAGGAACCCCCGGCACAAGTCTGGCTGCCGGCCATGCCACTGGGGCAGGCGCATACTTGAACGGCGCCGCTCTCGCAGGTGTCGTTGTCACATGCCACCAACGGCCCGAACAGACTCAGTATTGCCGTGCAAATCCAGCGTCGCATTTTGATTGTCTCAGTAGTTCAACCTGGCCCTTACATCGGCATGAACTAGGCCGATCTTGAGTCCTGGGTTAGTCTGTCTCGAAAGCCGGTTTGCGACGCGGTTGGGCGCAGTCTGTGCGCTGTGAGCCGACTCTACTGGCTAGCTCTCGAGTCACTACCTGGAGTCCATCGTGAATCGATCCAGTATCATCTCTTTACTACTTGCTGGTGCTGTGTTGTCAGCCCCGTCGTTGAGTCTGGCTCAGGATGCAGACGTGGGCTCAGCCCCTCAACCGGACCAGGCTAAGAATGCTCTCTACGTTGAGTTGGCAACCCTCATATTTACGGGCGCCGCCTCGATCAACTACGAGCGCATCTTGACCGACAACGTGAGTCTCAGGGTCGGTTACGGGGTCGCGGGTGCGTTCTTTGTCGTTGGCACGGCGAGTGGCAACGGACCACAGGTGATGGCCCACTTTTTTTTCGGGGAGGGCACGGCCAAGTTCGAGTTGGGGGCCGGCGCCGCGTTCATGTTCAGCGAGGCGACCGAGTTCATTTTCGACACATCGGCCGACGAACTCCTGATTTTCCCGTCTATTGCGCTCGGTTTGCGACTTCAACCGTACGATGGGGGGTTCTTCGGCCGCTTCGGTACGGCGTGGACCTACGGTTACGGCATCGGGTTCGTCGCCGGTCTTGGCGCGGTCTTTTGAGTTAGATACCCGCGCGATGTACCTGGCAACGGGCCGCGGGCTGTGCGATATAGGCAACTCATCTCGACAAAGGAGTTCTCATGCCGTATCGCACCTCTCTCGCACTGGCCGTATTGCTTGTCGGCGTCTTCATCTCAGTCAACGCATCGGCTCAAATCCCGAGCTGCTCAACGGTCGAGCACACGCCCTGCGGTGGCGAACTCGTCGGCACCTGGTCTTACACCGGGATCGAATGTTTTGACCCGCCCGATATGTCGGAGGCCTTTCCGGGTTGTACCGGCCTCGAAGTGGTTTTTGACGGCAGCCTCGAAGGAGCGATCACCTTCATGGCCGACGGCAACTACGTCGATGTGCAGTCGACCAACATGGCCTTTGGCGTCCATGTACCTTTGACTTGCCTACCCGAAGGAACCACCTGCCAAGCCATCGCTGGGGTCGACGGAACGCAAACCGACACACATTGCATCATCAGCCACACGGAAGAAGAGACCGAAACCGAGCTGGGAACCTACGTGGTAGATGGAAACACCGCGACGCTCAGCGAATCGGACGGCAGCGCCGATGTCGGCCACTTCTGCGTCGACGGGGATTCGCTTCGGGTCAAACTCGTTGATGCCGAAGCGGGCTTGACCGCCATCGTTGGGCACCAACGGGCGCGCTGAACCGTCGGGCGGTTTCTCTGGGACCTGTACCGGTGTTAGTATGCCCGCCATGCGCGCGGTTGTTTTAGTCTCAGCAGTATATTCCCTCGCTTTGCTTGGCTGCGCCCAAGAGGGTGGCGCACTCTTGGTGGAGCCCGAGACTCTGGAACTCCTCGCTGAGGGCGACAACGAAACCCTGGACCTTCAGAACACCGGTAACGGTGACCTCAGAGTCGACTCGATAACCATTACCCCGGAAGATGTTTTTGCCGTGACGGGGCTGGACCTACCATTGGTCATGCGCTCTGGCGACTCAGTTGTAGTCGAAGTCGAGAAGATCGGGCCGGAACCCTGTGGAGAGCGTGCTGGCTCCATCATTATCGGATGGACTAGTGCCGATCAGGCGCTGGAATCTGAGGTCGCCCTCGCCGAGGCAAGCTGGGACGTGGAGATCGCGGCCGAACCTGCACTCATTCAGTTTGATACAACCCAGGTCGGTGAGCGTGGCCGGTTGGAGCTCAACGTCACGAATTTGGGCAGCTGTGTGGCTGACATCACAGACATCATCCAGTCGGGCAGCGAAAACTACTTCTTGGTGGAGCGCGGCACGATTGACCCGCCGGACACCAGGCACACTCTGACGCCCAACGAGGTTCTCCAGTGGGACGTACTGTTTGCGCCCGAAGCCGAGGGCTGTCACCGAGGTGGCATCATCATCCGCACAGCGCCAGTGGGCTCAGAGAGCCTGACAATCGATATCTCTGGGCCAACACCCGCCTTCGCGTGTGACCAATAGATCGCTCGAAACCGTGAGGGAAGACGAGGTAAACCTCGGAATTGCCTAGTGATATGTCAACCTCTGGGTCAGAGGTTGACAGCGCTCGACCCGACGACCCGTCTGCCGTCCCTTCTCCCTAGCGAGAGCGTCGGCCCCCAATCCTGGCCAGACTCTCGCGCCATAGCTGTAGGCGCAGAAGACCGATATCGGTCATTACGCGTCGGATCCGGCCCGCGTTGACCACCTTCGAGGTGCCCGAGATTCGCGGAAAGACCTCCATGGGGACCTCGACCACGACGTAGTCCCCGCGAAGCGCGCGAATCGGTAGTTCGAGGTTAACGAAGAAGGAGCGTGTCGTGAGGGAGAAGTCTTCTAACAGAGAGCGCCTGAAAATGAACGCCGAGTCGAGCTTCCGCCCAACACCGAGGACGGTCCAGACCAGAAGCCGTACGCCTCCAGAAAGGAACATTCGAAGGGCGCTATCCACTTCACCCCGCTGCTTGTAGCGTGCCAGGGCCATGTCAGCCCCATCTTCTATGGCTCCGAATAGGTTCACGTATTGGTTCAGTGTGATTTGGCCGTCAGCCGGAAGAATCAAGGCGTACTCTTTGGTGGCCGCCGCGTAACCCGTGTGGACGGCCTCGCCGATCCCGCGATTCTGCGGGTGCGTGACCACATTCAGGTTTTCGTACCTTTTGGCGAGCTCGGCCAGAATCTGGGGTGTGTCGTCGGAAGAACCATCGTCGACCAGGATCAACTCGTAGTCGTCGAAGTGAGCGTCGAGCTCAGTTATCGTATCGCCCACCACCTGCTCGAGGTGCTGTCCCTCGTTATAAGCAAACATGATGGCAGATAGGCTGAAAGACATACGGTTTCCCAGTTGATTCGTCCATTTCGAGACCGCTTGGGCCTGCTTCTCTTGGAGGTATCACATTTGGTTCAAGATAACGACTTGTCACCACGGGACAGGCGGTTCTTGTTCCTGCGTGCATCGTTCCAGAAGAAATGGCGTTCAGATGGGGTCCACGACTCATGTTCTCGCCAGATGCAGCTCAGCAGTCAAACCAACTGCGGGCGGAGCAATATGATTGGTAGAAGATCCGGTAAGTGGTGGGTTAGGCTTTTCGGGTTGCAAGACCAGCGAAGAAGAGGGTCAAGACGCCGGCTCCGGTTATCCAGAGCCCCATAAAGGTATGGTTGAACATCAGACGAACGATCTCGAACCCCATCCAGGCTAGGGTGATACCGCCGACGGCGAAGGCAATCTTCCCCGCCAGTTGCACACTGCTGAGGGCGGCAAGGCCTGCCAGAGCTGCGCCTGCTGGAAGGAGGTAGAAAAGGTAGGCGCGACCGCCGATCTCCTTACTCAGCTCGTGGATTTCCCAGCCCGTAATCGAGCCGAGACCTCGAATTCCGATCCAACTGAAAAAGAACCCTGCGACTACCATCGCCGATCCAACTAGCACTGCATTGTTTCTCTTAGTCATTCTCGCCCTCACCTTGGTTGATACCCTGCGATGACCGGTACTAACGTTCAGATCGTAAAAAAGATTCAAAGAAATCTAAAAGGGGTCGTTAGCGTCACCTCTCCAATCTGAGTGTAGAGCAGACGACACACCGCAACCCACTTACAAACCCTTAAACTGTTGCTTCCCGAGTGGTCACACGTTGCTCCAGGGACGTGACGAGCACGGGCTAAACATAACAACCGATTGTTCAAGGCCGACCTGGCGAAGATGCCAATTCACTCCCAGAAACGGTGTGCTGAGCCGGATCGAGGGAATTCCAAGAGACTTCGGCGACACCCCTTTCAGAGGTCATCAGAATGAAAGCAGTAGATGAATGACATGAAACGGGGAATTAAAATTGGGCTTGCAGTTAAACGGAATGAGATTGAAGCAACCGACCTGGCGGACGCGAGCTAAAACCCAGGCCGACGTCGACGCAATGCTTCGCACTATCGTCGAGGACGCGAGACTTCGAGAGGCGGCGGCACTTCGGGCCTATCTCGAGCTGATTGAAACTAGGCTGGATCAATTTGTGGCCAAGGCGCGTGTCGTTGTCCACACGGAGGTCCCACTGAAGGTGATCAAGAGTGACATTCGACGACTGCAGGAGGCAGTCCTCGAATCCTACACGGCGGCTCAGCTCGACACATTGCGCTCCTGGCTGCGACCGGCAGTGCAGGCGAGCGCGCCCAGTAGCGATTCGAGACAGTGGCTTAGCGTAGCCCAGGAACTCCGCACGCTCACAGCGAAACTGGGGCTGGGGCCGAGGTGGGAAGCAAAGCCTCGCTGAGTAGGGGACGTCCGACTAGAAGGCGTGAGACCAGCCAATCCCGCCCGACATCAAACTTCGATCGTCCCAAAAGCCCAACGCCTCGAAGTGCAGATCGACCTCAAAGTAGGCGGTGATGAAGTCGTCGTGATCAAGACGAAGCCTCGACTCGACTCCCCAGGTGAGAACAGGACCCCACTCGCCCGTCAGAAGAAATCCACCGACTCCCGGACTTACTCCAGTGCCGAATGTAATGTCCGTGTCCCCGAAAAAGGCGCCCACCCGCAACCCCGCTCGCATGTACTTCTGCACGTCGAGCTGGGCGGCCGTATTCAGACCGAGATACAGATGGTCACCGAACGCGTGCCCGAAATCCAATCCGATTTGCGGGTACATGCCCAAGACTGGGTCGTAACCGAGGGCTGGACGCAGCCCGACGATCCAAACCGGCTCATCCTCAAAAAACACATCCGGATCGATGGTGTGGTGGAGCTCCTGGGCTGAGCCCCAGCGAGCAGAGGACGCGACGATAGCTATCGCCGTCAGGAGTGGCGTCAGGCGTTTCACGAGTTGGTCCTATCATGTCGTCACAATAGGAACAAAGCGAAACCCAGGCAGATGATATTCCTGCCGTTTTTCGTCGACCTCTCCGACCCGGACGTGGCCTAGGGCTGATTGTCGAAGACGGACGGCAGCCTTGCTTCCGGCGGCTCGGGCCAACTCGGACAGTGTTCGCCGTCCACCTCTGGATCGCAATTGCAATCGTTGGCAGACAGGCACAGGTCCGTCGAGATGTCACGACCACCGGTGCCCAGGAAGTGACCCATCATATTGAGGTAGAAGAACGAGGGATCGAAGGTTGTGAGCGAGAAACAGTCACAGTCATCGCCCTCGGGACACTCTGCGAGACACGCTTCGCGCACCCGGGTCCGCAGTTCGTAGGGTAACGGAAATCCGTGCTCACCATAGGGCCGAGCGTAACCAAAGAAGGCGCCCGAGACTCTGTTGTTGCTGTCGGGCCCGGCCAACCGAAGTGGTGGGTCGAGGCGGGGAACGTTGTCTCCCCAAATGTCGTCGCCCTCGGAGAAATTCTCGACGTCCATGTGGATGCCTTCGGGGTACTCATCGCCCTCGTAGTCTTCCGATCCATACTGAAAGCGATTCATGCGGTGGACACCCTCCATCGCGAAGGTGTCGATCAAGACCTGGTTTGGGGGTACCCCGTAGCGCGGATCAACCTCGAGATAGTCCAAAATGCCAAAGGCGCGCGCAACTGCCGCCGACCCGTTGGTCGGCACCGACATGTCGCCGACCATCGCGAGCATCAGAACGCTCGTCGAGACCACCTCGTTCATGGCCGGGTAGCGAAGCGGCTCTCTGCGGTACTGCGATGCGTAGGCAGCTGGGTCAGCTCGGTCGGTTATCGCCTGTGCCAGCGACAGGAGCCGTCGAATCTCAGGGTTGGCACGGCGGAGGGCGAAACCATCCGCGATCGCAACCAGGCGCTGGTGGCGAACGAATAGCTCGGACTCGAATTCGACCTGCCAGTCCTCAGTCAACCCGTGGCCGAAGGCCGTCACCATGGCCCTCACTTGTGCGCCGTCCACCACCTCGCAGTGCTCGCTCCCCGTCACTAGAGAGGGTCCTTCGTAGAAAACAAGCCGGTGCAGGTCGCCCTTGTCGCTTTCGACCGCCGCTCTAACTCTTCCCTCGGCGGTGATGTAGCCGCAGCCCTGCTCGTGGTTGCTTTCATTGACGACGACCAACGTGTCGCCGGGTTGGGGCCCATCGACGCGGGCGATGAGTATACGCTCCATGTTGTTGCCCTGGGGCACCACCGCGGTCACGCTCAAGTTTCCGTCGACGATGTCACCCAGGTAAAGGGGCCCCATCAACCGCAGAGCGTTGGCTTCTGGAACGCCATCGTGATGTGAGCGCAAACCGCCGTCTGCCAAGACGCCGCCTTGTAGCGCCGAGGCGCTGCAATCAAGAGCAGGCTCTGTAGAAGCAAGAATCGAGGCGACCATACTTCCCAAGGACACACCTAGGGCGCAGATCGACGCACCGGAAGCAACATCAGGCACACCGTCGGCGTCGAAATCGCCCGCGATTTCGTTTTCGCCGTCGCCGTCGAGGTCAAACTGCCACCGTCCTTCGCCGAAGGTCCGGGCAATTCGGACGAGCTGCATGTAGTCGAGTACGACCTGGCGTATGTTGTCTCGGGTGTGGAAGGCGTATGCAGTGTAATAGTCCTCGCCAGAATCAGGCACCTCGTCGCCGTCCAAATCGATCGCTCTACCCCGATTGACGGCGTCCAAGAACTCACCCAGCCCCAGAAGACCGGCGAGATCGCGATAGGTGTCCCAGTCGTCCTGTTTGATGACGATACCGTGCGACACATTGTCGATGGCGAGTGTGGCAAAACCGTGCTGTGCAAAGAAGCCAGCGAAGGCCATCGCGTCGAGATGATTGCTTGTGTAACCGTGAGCATAAACCACCAGCGGAGCCGGCTCTCCCCTGCCCCGCGCCGAGTTTTCCGGCCTCGGGACAGCCAGCCAGAAGTAGGCTTCTTCGGAACGAGCCTGCACCGGGGTCGTGTTGAGGTTGTGCGGCCACGACTGGTCGTTGTACGACAACGGAACGCCGTTTTCGTCGAAGCGCTCAAAGAGCTGGGGCGTCATGAACGAGCCCACCACGTGGTAGTCGATGTACTGATGCGACTCGATCAGTGCCTCGGCTTGGGCATCTCCGCCTCCCGAACCAGCGAGAGCGGGAGCCAGTGTCGTCAGAACGGTCGAAATCAACTCAGTCGGCAAGATGTACGGATTGCGAAAATTTGGGCGCATGTCCTCGTCGACTACCCGGTAGATTTCGCTCAATTCGGCGGGATATTCCTCGGCCAGATGGGCCTGAACGCCGTATCCGTACAGTCCCTGTCGGACGTGGACGAAGTCGCTGGTTAGGGTTTGAGTCGTAAACGTAAAAGCAAAGGCCACGTCGTCTAAGCCAAGGCCGCCGACATCGGCTCCGTGGCGACTGAGAATCTCGGGGAGTGGACTCAAGGCGGCGGTATGGGCGTTGTGGTTGATGCCCGGATACGGCGATCCCACTGGCTCTCCGGCCTCGTCTAGCAGGCGCCGAGTCACTACGACGGCGTAAGTCGTTGCCTCGCGCAGCGGCACGATGGGCCGAGCGATTACCGTGTTGGTCTCACGTTCGTAGAAGGTCATCAGAGCGTCGGCTCGACCGGTCACATCGTCCCGCTGCGGGCTATGGCCGGGCAGGTAGTTGGGCGCGTCGAGAACCCCGTCTGCGTCCGTATCTTCGGGTGGATCGAGGATACCGTCGTCATCCAGGTCCTCTCCCGGGTCGAGCTGGCCGTTCCGATTGGTGTCCTCGCCGGGATCGAGCACCCCGTTGCCATTTACGTCTTCGTCTGCCTCTTCGAAGAGCAGCGACAGAGTCCATCCGCGCGGATCATTGCCAGCGTACTTGTCCAGGTCTTCCAGGATTTCAGGGAAGTTGCCTTCACCGAGGTCGATATGCTGGATATCCCCGTACTCGGGGGAGTCAGGATCGACGTCGAAGACATAGATAACGTCGTTTGCCGTCGCGTAATCGGTATCGCGATGTCCCGCGATGATCGACTCGACGTCGATTGGTCCACTGAATGGGATCGATATCGGTTGTGATACCCCCCAGCCATCTAGCTCGTCGAGCAGCTCCCGAGTTCGGCTTTCCAGAAACGTCGGCGCTAGCATCGAGGCGTTGATCCGACGGCCGGTCGGCGAGGTCGGATCATGCCGTGTCGCGATGTCGTTGGGCAGCGGAATCTCTGGCAGCGGTTCGTGAAAGAAATCCATCATGACTGTGGTCTGGGCGTCGCCCGCGGGAGCCAAACCTGTCGGCTCCTCGCTGCAAGCAGCGGCTAGAACCATCACAATGTAGAGTACGAAGGGTGTGAGGCACTTCATGGCGAGGCAGATTAACCCGACTTGCCGTACATGACCAGCTGTCCAAACCAGGCTTGTCCTTTGCTGCTCCCAGACATAACGTGTCTGCGACTCAGGAAGGAACGCATGTCTTCAGAGCACCTACGACGCGAGATCGCGCATCGGAGACTCGCAGAGCCCATGCGCTCACCCCATCTCTAACAGCCCGCGATGACTGGAGGCGACCTCGTGACCAAAGAAGAGGAACAGCAACAACCCACTCCTGGCATCGTCGGTCGCGTTGTCCGCTGGTCGATTTTCATCGCTTCGGTCGCGGTGGCAGGTCTGTGTATCCACGCGGGGCCATACGCCATGAAATCGTCCCTACTCGACCTGCCGGTGGGGCAACTTCACGTCATTCTTGTTTTGGCCGGTATTCTCTTGGGGCTCGTCTCGTTGCTGTCTCTCTGCGGCTTGAAAGAGGGCATTGTCTTCTTCCTATTGGCCACCGGCGGGTGTGTCCCCTGGGTCTTGGGGTTCTTGAACGGCTCGAGCGCAGGCGAGATTCTGCAGGGCCAGAACCTCGCGATCGACTGGCCCTGGTTCATTCAACCGGCGTTTCTGGTCTGCGCTCTCATGTTGCCTGCTGCCCTGCTCGTGACCCGCGGCCAGAAGAAGTTGTTCGGGGCCACCCGACTGGTCTTGACCCTGGCTGCTGCCGTGCCAGGGGCTCTGGTCGTCTACGACGTCACCCATCTCGACCCGGCGGGGGCTAACTCTGGTCCCGGCCCCGTGGCCGAAGACGATGTGACGTGGGACGGATTGGACACCGATCTAGCGGTCTGCAGCGACCTGATTCACCCCGACCGAGAACTGGGAGACATGAGCTCGGCGTTCTCGTCCACTTGGAGGCCACGGACACTGGCTGCACTCGAACGGCGTTTCCCAGCCGCCGCATGGGTCGTAGGCGAACTCGCCGATCCGAATCACTTTGACGTCTGGTTTCAGATGGGCACGAGCAATTGGTCCCAGGTGGTGAACGGCCTGTCGGCAGCGGTGCACGAGAGCGTTCACATGCTCGGCTTTCAGGCTTTTGATCCGAGATCGCACCGCTATCCCGTCGACGTCGACGTGTTTCTGAGCTTTCAGACATCTGAGACCATGCATCGCGACCGCATTTTGGCTGCCCTGCCCGATGCCCTCAGCGACTTGTCGTACAACGAGACTTATCTAACGGGTGACAGCGGTGC
>CAZDBH010000113.1:0-17204 GCA_964503485.1 uncultured Bradymonadales bacterium
CATCTGCGGTCCACCGGTCATAAAGTGAATCGAGACGACAGCGGCACGCTGTTGTTTCCAAATGTGCGAGGGAAGGTCGGTCGGCCACAGGACCGAACAAAGAAGCCGTTTCGGCGGGCACTTGAGAAAGTGGAGCTGCCCGTTGGGCGAGAGTCGGGATACACGCCTCACAGCCTGCGTAGTGCCAGTATAGTGCTTCTGCGGAAGGTCGGTACGAGCATGGCAAAGGAATACAGGGAGCGCGAGGAAGACGTGCCCAACGCCAACATCGCCATGGATATCGCAGGGCACAGCCAGCTCTCAATGAACAATCAATACAACAGGTCGTCATGGGAGGACCGAGTGCGTGCCATGGGCCGCCTGGGGGCGATGCTGGCTGGCATGGGTGCGCCACAGGAGCCAGATCCGGGAGATGGTGACGGGACCCGTCCTGAGGTTGCTGATAAACCATCAGAGAACATTGACGAACTGACCCAAGAACTCTCTGCTCTTCCCGCTGTCACAGATGGCCAAGGAGAATCGTCGGGAGTGACCCGGTACCCGGTGGTTAAGTCCTCGAATTGTCTCGAGTTGTCGCATGATGTAGCGGGTCAGAACCGGGTACCGGTGAAATCCGAAGCGATGATCTCGAGGCCGGAAATTGAGCTGTCAAATGCAGCCGAAAAAGAGGACTCAGATCTTCCGAAATTTGCGAAAACCACGACCGATTCTGCGCTTGAATTGGCGGACTTCGAGAGATCGAATAACGGGGCTGAAGCCCCGCCATTCGGCTCACTGGTCGAATGCTCTGGGGGCGACTCGGATATAGTAGATGCCTTCCGCTTCGCGTCAGCCACTACAACCAATACAAGTCGCCCGAAACGAAAAAAGACGGTCCCAAAGGACCGTCTTCATTTCGTATCGGGGCGACTGGATTTGAACCAGCGACCACTTGCACCCCATGCAAGTGATGCCAATCATCTCGCAACCGAGAGTGTCAATCTAAATATGTCTAATAACACAGTAATTTACATAGCTACCGAAACTGCTGAACTGCGCTGAAAAGCGCTTGAAATTTCTCCTGTATAGTACCAGGATAGTACCAATCTGAAATGCACGGAGAGAAAACAAGCCATGGCAGAGGCGTCGAAGCGACGAAAGAAGCAGGCTCGAAAGAAGCTCACCAAGCGACTCGTGGATAGCTTGAGCCCGCGAGAAACCGTGATGGATACGGAGGTACCCGGATTGGGTGTTCGGGCGAATGCCAGCGGCAAGGTCTTCGTCATGACCTACAAGTTGAATGGGAAATGGGTCCGGAACCAGGTCATCGCCAAGTACGGCGAATTCACACTGGAGGAAGCCAGACTATTGGCACAAGAGTACTGGAGCGAGATACGCCGCGGCAACGACCCAAAACCACGGGCTACCGCCGAACCTGAGCCGGTGTCCTTTTCGGACTTAGCAGACGACTTCATCAAGCACTACGCAAAGACAAGGCGCAAGTCGTGGGGGACGGACGAAGCACGTATCGAAAAACACCTGAAGCCTGCCTTTGGAGCCGAGAACGCCGTCGAAGTCACCAGAAGCGACATCATCGCACTCAACAACAAGATAGGAACGCAAGACTGCAAGACGCCGCATTGTCGAGCCAGAAAAAAGACGTGCAACGGCCACCCGATCGAGGCGAATCGCAACGTTCGCCTTGTTCAGCGGATTTTTGAAGTGGGACGCGACCTTGGTCTCGGGCCTGAAAGCCACCCCAACCCGGCGGCACGATTTCGTCAGTATCCATTTCCCGAGGGGAAGACGCACGACCGGGCCGCCACTGCTCCGGAGGTGAAGCGTCTCCGGAAAGCGATCGACACGACCGTCAACATTGAAGTTCGCGCCGTGTTCTGGTTGTTGCTTCTCACGGGTCTGCGGAAGCGAGAAGCTCTTACGCTTCATTGGGACCACGTGAATCTTCGTGGCAAATCGCGGGTTCTGAAGGGTCGACAGAAACTGGAACCAAAGACTGCCTTCATCCCAGAGAACAAGTCGGGTCGACCTTTCTTCTTGCCCTTGTCTTTGGCAGTTGTTGACCTGCTGAAATCACTTCCCAGCAAGAAGGGCTGGGTGTTTCCGGCAGAAAGTGAGCTAGGGCACTTGGTTTCTGTGGATCGACAATGGCGGCGCGTTCGCGATCTGGCGAAAGTTCCGGGCCTGACCATACATGACCTGCGTGCAACGGTTGCATCATGGGCAAGCGCTCGAGGCGAGCACGACAGACTCATAAATGCGATGTTGAACCAGAGTCCACCGCCCGGCGTGGTCACCCGTTATGTCGACGACAGCCCAGGCCGTGTTCGTGAGGCCTTCGACAAGCACGCCAACGAGGTACTCAAAGCAGCCGGCGTCAAGAAGGCAGTACAGCTGATTTCCCCCGAATCGGGCGAACAGCAAGGCGCCAAAGTCATTCAGTTGAGGGCCGTCAAATGAAGCCGAAAGCGAGGAAAACTCAAGGATGGACATTCAATCCTCCAAAGCCATTCCCCTGGTTCCGGATTGGGGGGGGGCCTGGCGACTTCCCGCCAGGGACTGGGGAGGAACCTGTGCGCATTGAGGGGGCGGCAAGGACCGAACTCCTTGAACTATGTCCTCTCGGAGATCAGATGTCTGCAGATGACTTCATCTCCGACGCGGAAGATGTCCTCCGCCACGTAATGTCGACTGCTTCAACCACGAGTACGATGAAATCCGACGTTCAATACGAGAAGCCACTGATCAAGAAAACCAGAACATCCGTAGCAAAACTGATCAAGGAGCTTGAACCACTTCGGCGGCGTGAAGAAAACTCCGAGGCTTTGAGCGACCGGATGCAATCCACCGACCCCGAAGACTGGGACGTTCTCGAATGGCCGGGGATGGGACCGATGAGCAAGTTGAAGCGCCTCCCACCTCAGACCGCGGAAGGCACCCCAAGCTACCTTCTCTTCAACGTGTTACGTCGATTCGAATCTGACGGACACAGCCTTCTCACGCTTATCGATTCGTTAAGAAGCTGGGAGAACGCATGTGAACGTGGCCTTGGCCTTGCGCCGGGTCGTGGCGCAAGGAAACATGTGGAATGGCTTACTGCTATTGATTATCTTTCATGTCTTTTCTCAGTCGCAATTGCCGAGACCATCAGAACACAGCCGCAGCGGGTTCAGAATGAGACAACTGGTGTGTTGCAGCCCAAGCACGATTGGTACCAGCTACGGGAAAAGCAACGTGGCAAACTCAGACGGCGCTGGGAGGAAATGATGGGCCAGGAGCTGCCGCGATTTATCCTCTGTGCGCTCAACTGTATCGGGAATGCCCCCGGTAAAGAATACCTCGATTCTCTGATGGCGCGGGCTGCACGGAAGTTCCCTTTCGAGAAGTCAGCCAACACCTAACCCGCTAAAACTACACGGAAAAATAAAACGTCCAAAAAGTGACGTTTCATTTTTGCCCCGGTCGACAGCTCCCCCCAAAACCATAATCTCAGTCAGTACAGGCGAGCAGCGTTCGCCAACCATCAACGCAACCCAGCGCGGGGTCACTCTGTGTCTGGGAACAAAAGGAGTACGAAATGACTAAGTCTCAGGATTGGCCAAACTCGATGGAAGACGCGACGGCGCGAAAGTACACGGGCGTTGAACTCAGAACTCTCCGTGTCCGCGGCGGCGGACCGCCGTACGTTAAACGGGGCCGCTCGGTTAGGTACTTGAAATCGGACCTCGATAAATGGCTCGAATCCCTAAAAGTCCGAAACACTGCTGAAGCCAGCGAACGATCTGGCCGGCAGGAGGTGGCGCCATGATTGAAACGAAAACGGGTCGGCGACGTTCGTACCGTCGCCAACCCGAAGCATTTCGCCCTAAGAACGAAATCAAGCGAGAGCAGAATACCATGCGTAGCGGAACATCAAAACGAAAACCTACACCTACTTCCCCGAACAAGTATCGGAGCGACCTCACACAGTCAGGGGAGGCTCAGCCATGAAAAGAAACAGACTGAAAGCAAACGCAAGAGATCGGGCGTTGATTGGTCGCTACGTCCAGGTCGCCAGGGAGAACGGTTGCTGTTGCGGAGGCGAAAAGAGCCTGTATTCTAAATGGAACAGCGCTGACGCTGAAGAGCGGCAAGAAATCCGACACCACCTTCGAAGAATCATAGCGCAACACAAGTGCCCCAATCACGGTCCGTTCGACTCATGTTTCCACTGCTTCAACACAGCTAGCGAGCATCTGGACACGGTCATTGTTCTTGGACCGTCGCGGGAGGCTGACCTATGAGTTCACACAACGGGTCACACGGACTCGACCGCGATATGTACGCGGAGGCGGCCTTCCGGTCAGCCATGGCGGAGGTCTCCGGTGCGATTGCTGGCGAGCGAAATAACGTCCTTCACGAAAATGCATGTGGCCTGGGCCGACTTGTTGGTGCTTCGCGGCTACGGGCCGAGGATGTTCAACAGGCCTTGTTGGAAGTCGCTGGGGCAAACGGGCTCTCTCGCCAGGAAGCAGTCGCCACGATTCGTTCCGGAATCAACGCGGGCAAGAAAAGACCGAGACACGCTGACCGTATTCACGCGGGAAGGAGAAACGGGCTAAAACAACGGAGAAGGCGAAAACCAACCACAGCAATCGGGCAGAAAGCAGTCAGCCCAACACCGCCGCTCGGGGAGGTTCGCGAACTCTGGGATAACTGCATCTGTGTAGCGGATGACATTGATGTGTCGAGCTACCTCCGGCAACGAGGTCTGTCGCCGGACAAAGTGGAAGACATTGATCTGGCCAGAGCTCTCCCGACGAACTGCGGCGAGGTTCATTGGGCGAAAAGCTGGCCCTACTACACTCGGCGTTTGGTGTTTCCGTTGTTCGATCACGCCGGTCGAATGAGTTCGCTCAAAGCGCACCCAAGAAACAACCCCAAAGGCTATTCAGTGCGGGGTCTAGTGCTGGCAACTCCTCTCGCTCGGCTAATGCTCGAAGGCGCACCATGCGGGGATGGTACACCCGTCGCCGACTACGTTCGCTGTACCGGCCTAGTGATTGCCGAAGGCGAGATCGACTTTCTGTCAGTCGCAACGCTGTTCAGCGACGCCGATCAAGATGCGCCGGCTGTATTGGGGATACACGCAGGCGCCTTCACGCAGGCCGTCGCTGAGCGAATCCCGACCGACACCAGGGTCGCCGTCTGCCCTGACAATGACCCCGCGGGCAACAGATATGCAAATCAGATAGCGGACTTCCTGGGTGACCGGTGCGACGTTCAACGGCTGACAGAGAAGGAGGTGCATCATGGGTAAACCTCCGCCTCGCGATTTGAACGATCGACTCAAAGAGGGCGACCTCGAGCCAGGGTTCTACGAAGAGAACGCAACACTGGAACCGCTCACGCGACTCGAAGACTCACGGAAACCCGCCGACGTCGTGCCACAAATCGTTCTGTCGACGGATGTTCTCGATGTCTGTGACCAAGCTGTCGCCGCTCTGGCAGACGACCCAGCCAGCGACCTCTACTCACAAGCGGGCCAACTCGTACGCGTCAACAAAGACCATCAGGCCGAGATCCACGCAGCCGCTTTGGCCGGTCCGAAAGTCGAACCCTTGCCAGTGCACAGCCTTTGGGAGCGGATGACTGCCTCCGCTCAATGGGTTGGGTTTAAGAATGGCAAGCCGGTCGAGGCCAAGCCACCGCTTTGCTACGCGAAAACAGTTCGGGCGCGAGGCCAGTGGAAGGGTATCAGGCCGCTAACTGGTGTGGTTCCAGGCCCGGCCTTGCGCCCGGACTGGTCGCTCTTGTCTCGCCAGGGCTACGATGTCGACACGGGACTGTACGTTTGGTCCGAAATGCCCGGGCTTTCGGTGCCTCCACTTCCGTCGTTTGCAGACGCAAAACAGGCAGCGGAAGAGCTACTCGATGTGGTGTGTGACTTCCCATTTGAATCCGATGTACACAGAGCGGCGTGGTTGTCTGGAGTCTTGACCCCGGCCTCAAGAACAGTCTTTGTTGGTCCAGCACCACTGATTCTTATTGACGGAAACGTCCGGGGATCGGGAAAGTCGTTGCTCGCTGACCTGATAGGCCTGATCAACACAGGTGAACCGATCCCACGAGGTGTCGACTCTGGAAGGGCTGAGGAACAGCAAAAGCTGATCACATCGCTGATGCTCGGCAATGAATCGATGTTTCTGTTCGACAACATCCACCGGGACTTCGGGGGCGCCGCTATTGACGCAGCCCTGACAGCTCCGACGTGGAAGGACCGGGTTCTTGGGGAATCTCGAATGGTCGAAGGACCACTCCGTACCACCATCTTCGGTACGGGTAACAACGTTCGCCTTCGTGGGGACTTGGTGCGCCGTGTGGTTCACATCCGTTTGAGTTCAAGCGAGGAGAAGCCCGAACTACGAACTGACTTCAAGCATCCCAACCTGCTTGAGCACGTGCGCTCGATTAGGGCGCGACTTTTGTCATGCGTTCTGACGACTGTGAGGGCATATCATTGTGCGGGGAAACCGAAACAGGACCTGTCGGGTTGGGGCTCCTATGAGGGCTGGTCGAACGTGGTTCGGGCCCCGATTGTGTGGCTTGGCTATCCCGACCCAGCGGAAACACGCACCGGTCTGGAGGAAGCGGCCAGCACGACTGAGGCGACAGTTGGTGCGCTAGTAGCGAACTGGCCGGAGACCGACGATGGCTTCCTCACACTGACTTCGCGTGAAGTAGAGCAACGACTCGAGGCCAAAGACGAAAGCGAAGCGCCTTGGCGCGCAGCCGTACTCGAACTTTGCTCAAGCTCCCGAGGGGGGCCGAATGCTCGCTCGATCGGCCGAGCTTTTGGAAGATACCGGGATCGCAATTTCGCCAGTCGGCGGCTCGTTGCCAGCAAGGACCGGCAGCGGATGAGTCGCTGGACTGTGGAATTGCTGCGAACGGGTGACTCCTGCTAGGCGCCATTGCGCCTCCTGACCGCCGCAATTCAAGAGTCGGCATTACATCCGCACGGGGGCCCGTTTTTCCTTGAACGGGGGAATGCTCGGCTCGCCGGCTCCATTTTCCGCATGCGTGTAAGGTTCGGCAAGGTGTAAGGTTCGGGGTGGTTGGTCCACCGAACAGCTCCGACAGCCTCCATTTGGAACTGCGACTTCGTCTTCACTTCTGAGAGCTCAATGAGAGTAGCTAGTTCGGCCCTAGCTTCGCCCAGCGTGACGAACTCATTCAACCAGACAATAGAACACACTCCCCAGTATCGGCCTGTACGAGTTAGACTCGGTCCAGTCACTGTGGAGAGAAAAATGATTCCAAGAACGCGCTTTTTCGTGGCCCTCGTCTGGGTACTCCTCGGTGCGGCCTGCTCGACGGACGACTCCGGACCTAGACGTTCTGGGATTGACGCGACTGACCGCTCGTTTCGCGAGGTACCGTCAACCGATAGCACTGACAACGGGACCGACGTTGAAGACGACAGCGCAGCGGATGTCGGGGCTGATGAAAATGGTGGAGATGGCTCAGACATTGTGGACGAGCCTCAGCCAACCGATGTCGAAAGCGACGAGGATGGCGTCACATTCGACCAGGTCGACGCAGAGGTGGTCCTCGATGACCCGGATGTGGACGAACCAGATGCGGTCGATGACCCGGATGTTGATGAGCCTGACGAAGATCCGGACGTCGTGAGTGACCCAGACCTGGACGAGGAACCAACTGAGCCTGATGAGGCGCCAGATATTGTCACCGACCCGGACGTCGTCGATGAACCCGATGTAGTTGAGCCCGACCCATGCTCCATTGTTCCGACAAGCTGCGTCCATTCGGGAGATTTGCTAATCAGGTCCGCCTTTGACGCGACAGCATTTGCGAGCTCGGGTTGTTCAGTCGTCGGAGGGGATGTTCTCGTAACCGGTAACGAGACGCTGACCCACCTTGAGGGGCTATCCAACCTCGAGTGGGTACAGGGTTCACTACGGATTGTTCGGAGCGACTCCCTGGAGAACATCGACGGACTTTCTGCCCTACGTGTTATCGGTGGCGATTTGGAAGTGGGTGGCGAGTTTTTCTCGCACGAATCGTTCGACGTGATGGGTAATGCTGTTCTCACTAACACTGACGGCCTATCGCACCTCGAATGTATCGGCGAAGATGCTCAGTTCGTCCGGTTGTACGCTATCGAATCGATTCGGCTGCCGAGCCTAATCTCCCTTGGCGATGACCTTGCCTTGGCTCGGAATCTTCGCTCGGACGAACTGGATGGTGAGCGCGTCGTCGATATAGCGTTCCCATTGCTAACGGATGTTCCCGGAAACCTCGTTATCCAGTTTACTGGTCTCGCTACTTTTGAGGGCTTCGGTGCCCTTGAGACAGTAGGGGGAAGTCTTTCGCTTGAGGACAATGTCATCCGATGGGGGGGCAGCACAGCCTCGGGAAAAAACTGGCAGCTAACGACGATGGAGCCGTTGCGCAATCTACGCAGTGTTGGTGGCGAGTTGGCGATTTACTTCTCCACCGCGCTGACGACACTTGGTGGCGAGTCCGATGGTCTCAATGCTTCGTTGATATTCGTAGGTGGGGAGTTGCGAATTTACTCAAACACTGCGCTCCCGAATTGTGAGGCGCAGTACCTTCGCGACCGTTTGATTTTTCTGGACGGGTTGGATGGTGAGGTCTACATAAACGATAACAACGAAGAGGCCAGCTGCACCTTTTACCCTTGAACGTCGTCGACGAAGTAACGAACCCCAGTCAGCGCTGAGAAATGCACCCGCCCTTCTACCCTTGCCTATCCCCTCCAGTAGAGACCGTGGACGCCGATTGAAGGCGCTTCTGGGCGTGGACGATAAGCGAAAAGCCCCACCTCCCGGGACATACCGACGTCCTTGTCTCGCCGGTTGTCGCAGGTAGCGTGCTACCGAGCTGGGGGGCGACTCCGAGGCCGATTATCTCAAATGGGTCCCGCGAGAGGTGGGGTTCTCAGAATTCGCGGTCGTACGACATCAACAGCCCCCGGTGGACTTGAGCCACGTGACGGACCAGCCCGGAAACAGGGGGTGTGGTCGACCGTCATTACCGAAAACGTCAACCTCAAGAGTGTGCTCCTCTGGTGAATCCGATGCCAGTGAACAGACTCGAACGTCGAGTTGTACTGAAAGAACTGGCGGATCATCCATCACAATTGATTCCCCGTCGATGTACATCCGAAAGTGGCCCTCTGCTTCATTGTTGGGTCCGCCCGGTTCGACTAGGGCGAAGTTGAAAACCTCAAGGCGAATTCGAAGAATTGTGTCAACAGACTCATCTTCTTCAGGGCTCAAGAAGTAGATAATGGGGCTCGTTGAGCACATCTCCCACCTGGACATGCAATCGAAGAGCTCGCCATCTATCAGGCACATTCGCCCCGTCGATGAGTCAATGGTCTGCTCACAATCCGAACACACCAGACAATCACTATCCATGTCGTCCCGCATGTCGTTTTGTTCGCCGGAATCCGGCGGGTTCGAGTGAGCGGCGTCTTGGTCGGCAGTCGTGGAGGCATCTTCCGATTGACCCGAACTACCACCATCATCGCTCACCGAACAACCCACCAGCAGGACCAGGAAGGCCGAGACCAAGATTCTCATGAACGCGCTCCGTGTTGTGAGGCCTCACAGCAGGTGTCAACGTAGCACGGGGGATTGGCCAAAGAAACAGCGCCCATCACGCTGGCGCACCCTGTATGCTGCACGACGTATATCACAGCAGGCTCCCTTCGCGGTTATGGTCGCGGTCGGTAGGGTAACAACGGTCGAAGTCTGTGGCTTGAGCCTGCAGAGCACCCAACCGGCGGGCTAGTCGTTTGTGTAGAAGAGTGAAAAGTGTCGAGACTATGAGGCGACAGTCGACCGGAAGCCGTTTTCACCCGTTTAACAAAAACCAGTATCTGCAAGCTAACATATTGTAAAACCAAACAAATACTGAAAGTGCCGATACAGCCGATACAGTTTCAGGTCCACTCAAGTTTGAAAAGGTGAAGGTGTTCCAATTAGAGATCGGCAACTTTCGGTGTCGGCGTTATCGGCAAAAGCGGGAACCTGAAGTTATTCCACCAGCTTGACCTGCCGATGACGAAGTCTAGTGATTGCCCGACGACAACAATTCTTCGTTGTTGGTGTATTGTATGTACGGTGTGCAGCGTTATAACCAATAGTGATAGAAAGGGGATAACTGCTAAAAGTGCCCGCAAAAAAACTCCCTGCCTGCTTGGAGGAATGCTCTCTAGGAATTGGATGGGGGGGGCCAAGAACTAGCGAACGTCTCGAGAACGCGCAAGACGTTCTCAAGCTGCCCTAAAAAAGCCTAAATAGCAGTGGCTATAGCGACCTTTGCGGCGACCGTCACACCTTTCTTTGCTAGAGGGACTAGAAAACGATCCGCTAACTTGTTCATTCCTGACTGTATGAGTTGACGGTCCTTTGAGTCGATATGCGCAAGGGCCTGATCATTCAACATCTCCACAACCTCAGCCGAGAAGCTGGAAACTACCGCCTCGAATTCTGAGGCGAAGGCCATCAGCTGATCCAGGCGTTCCGACTGCTCCTTCAGTATGGCAGTCTGCTTTCTGAGCTCTGTCTCGCTTGCGGACCGACCACCCATCTCTACTGCCATTAGGTCCTCCCTCTCCTTCTGAGTTTGTGGACTCGATCGTAGTCACCGAAGGCAAGAAGGCAAGATGGTGAAAAGTACCCCCCTCTTTTCCTGACGGAAATCCCAAAGTAGGCCAGGCAATCCCCCGCGCCCGAAATGTTACACTCTTGAAACTGTTACGGTGTTACACGTTTTTTGAGTGGAGCGCCTGGGAAAGCGCTGCAATAGCCTTGGTTTATCCGCTTCCTGTCGTCGCGGCCGTGTTACGGTGTTACGTCCCACAGAGGGTCTGTTGCTCACGATTGTGTCGGCGTGTCGTCCTGTGGATTCGCAACTCTCGACTTCAATGCAGCGCCGGTTTGAAGGGGCGTCCTTCGGCGCTTGTATGCGACTAGGAGCGCGACTAGTAGCAGCCCCGCGATTCCGACGGGCCACACGAAAACGGGTATTCCACTCTCCACTGCGGCTTCGATGTGGCCGCGGTGTACGCCGTTCATCAATGCATCGCCAACTGACCAAGTTTGGTCCCACCAGTCGTCTCGAGACATGACTGCCAACACCATCGGTTCGGGTTCGCCCATGAGACCGTACACAAGAACCAGATTGGGCTGGCCTTCCGGAAGGTTGGGCGCTTCGAGCGCGAATCGAACCACCTCGAATCCATTCATTTCGTAGTTGTCGACACCCGACGCTGAAGCTGAGTGCACCGTAACCTCGGTCCCCATTTGGGTCGAATAAGTCGCTCTTGCCCGCTCAGCTGATCCCAACGGATCACCGGGCACAAGGTCTCCATCACTTGAGTATGCAATTACGAAGATCAGAGGGATATCCCCCCGAATCACCATGCCTGCTGCTAAAATATCATCGGCGCTAGGACCAGAAGCGAACTGGCTGCGGTAACCGCTAAGCGCACTCCGTATTGGGTCGCAGGCGGGGTTGTCTTCGTGGCCTTCGGGAAAGAAGACGCACGTTTCAGATTCGAGTAGTCCGAGGTTGAGTGTAGTCTCCCCCGAGGAGGAACCAAGCAGGAGGGAAGCTGACGCGGTGCCGGGTGCCAACGAAACAAAAACACACGCCAGCCAACACCTCAAAGAGCACAGTGGGAGATCTGAGTCGGTGAGTCGTTTCAGACAACCTCCCTCCCAGAACCACCTAGATGATGTCGTCGAACTCATTCAGCGGCCTCACTCTACCCCGGTTTGGCATCCATGATCAGTTCCCGCCCGACGGCCAGGTTCAGATCAGAAAGAACGATTTCAGCCCCCATTTTGGTTGGCGGCGAGAAAGTCAGGCAGCACCACTCCCCCGAACTGTCCCGCCCTGTTTCAAAGAACAGATCAAATGGACCTGCCGGAAGCGCCACAATCTTCGTGTCTGAAATGCTGCCAACCTCGACACGGCCATCGGGAGGTACGGTAAAAGGTACTCGTATTCTCCTGACAGCACCCTCCACGGCCTTCGCTTCGTTTCGCCGAATAGACACAGTCACATCACCATCGCTGGACAAGGTGGCGAACGAGACACTTCCGGGCCGCCAGCTAAATCCTTGCTCAATATGAGCGTCTGTCCAGTCGTTGTAGGGGTTGGCTAGTGCCGGATCAAACACGGCCAAGGTCGAATATGAGACGTATAGGGCAAAGCTGCTCATCTGTACCTCAATCCACGATGATTATGTCAACCAATGAACCATTGGAGAGACCGCGACATTGGTTACCGATGCAAGCCCCCATGCCGCGATTTTGCGACGGTGTCATCGGTCTGATGCTCGCTCCGGCCCCACCCTCACTAAACATCGCTGGAGGATATTCGTCGAGGTCCATGCCATCAACCCGGTTGTGCCCAGCCTGGGAAGCCCTTCGGTTGCTACGCGTGTTCGGTCGGTCTATTGTCAGGCGGCTCGGGTGGCCGGCCGCTTGGGCGTCTTCGATATGCTGGACACCTTCGGGATATCGGTTACGCGGTACCTCGACCTGCCTTGCTGCCCCCGATCCATTTGCTCCCCCGTTTACTGCACGGGAAACCCCAGCCGCGGCCTCATCGCCGTGCCGAACCGCCGCACCGCCGCCCGCTGCCAAGGGGACGAAGGCAGAAGCAACATCCGCGGATAGCGCGAATAGGTTTTCTCCGAGATTCCCGCAGTCGCCGAACACGTTGTCTTTCAGGATGCGGTAGGAGTCATAGAGAATCGAAGCGACGTCCACGAAAATGTCGAGAAGGAGACCGTTTGTGTCGGCGAGATTCACCGGGTCATTGAAAGCGTAGGCGTAGAGGTTGGTGTCCCCCGCTGCAAACCCAATTGGGTCCTTCGCCGTCCACCGGCCAACTGTCGCATCGTAGTCCCGCGCACCGAAGCGAACTAACCCCGTGCCTGGATCGTACAGGCCGCCCGCAAATCCGAACGGCTGAAAGCCGGGGTTGCTGTCCTCTACAACCCTTCCCCACGGGTCGTACGCCAAGCGCTGAACGACATCGCCGGTCTCGATATCAACAACCAGTCGTACACTGCCAACATGGTCAAGAAGGAACCGATATCTCCGTCCTGCCCGTTCCATGTAGTCTGGGGATCGGCTACTAGAGCCGAATACAAAGATCGATTGAATCTGGCCACTCGCATCGAACTCGGCGATGGGGTGCAACGAGTCGCCGTAAATCCAACCGCGCTCGAAAACCCCATCGACAGAGCGACCAATTCGACGTCCGCTGGGATCAATCGCATACGACAGTCGCACACCCGACGGTAGGTCTACTTGTCGCAGTTGACCGAATGGGTCGTAGAAAAACTCAGTACGGTTTTCAGCCGGGTCGATTCGGGCGGATAGCTGGCCGTTGTCGTCAAACTCGAACGCCGTTCCCCCACACTCCTTGAGCCGATCTTGTTCATCGAACTGGCAGGTCTCGACGGTCTCCTCGGCCCAGGTCACGGTGAGTCGGTTGCCGTTTGAGTCGTAACTATACTCCTGGGCAATCGCACCATCTACGCTGAGGCGAGCCAGTTCACCGCTCTCGTTGTAGCCATACTCGAACAGCCTGGTGTGCTCGGCGGTCCGTTCTTCTACGGCACTGATACGGCCAATCCGGTCCGCGGTGTATGTGAAAGCGAGTAACTCGGTGTCGCCGGCGGAATGCACTGCGGTCACCACCTCGCCAAAGTCGTTGCGGCCAAGGACCGTCGTATGGGTACCAATTCGGACCTGTTCCAATTGTCCGGTGTCGTCGTCTCTCGTCAGTACTGCTTCGCCGGCAGTGGTGATAAAACCATCGAGGTCATACCCGTATACGATGGCCGGCTGGGAGCCAACCGTCACTGTCAGGGGCCGGAAGTCCGAATTGTAGGTGTAGTTCAGACTGCCGCTCACGGTTCCGTCCCAAGAGAGGGACGTCAGTAATGGGCCGTCAGAAACGATACTCAACCGTTCGCCGTCGAGCGTCGCTACCTCACTGAGGTCACCCGTAGTCTCTGAATAGGCCAACGACACGCCATAACCACCTGCCAACACAGCATCGATGCGACCGGCCTCGTCGTATTGCGTGTCAACGATAGTTCCATCCGGCAGGGTTACGAAATCGAGGCGTTTGTCCAGGTCATAAGCTGTTGTTGAGTTGGTTGGTTCTTCCCCCTCCACGGTTGGCGCAGAATATCCGGTCAATAAGCCGATGAGATTGTGGTCGAACCCGTGGGTTTCCGTATGGGGCAACACCATATCAACGAGATTGCCGTCTTCGTCGTAAGAGAAAGATGTTTCGCGAGAGCCTGGGTGTACAACACGAACCGCTCGAACTGACGAGTCCCACTCGTAAGTGGTACGCTGACCAATGTTGTTGGTGGCTGCTGCCACAAAACCGTCCTCGCCATACTCGTATTGAACCGATCGTTCCTCATCCCCCTCCCCGCGTCGCACCGATTCCAGTCGTCCGTCACTGTCATAGGTGTAAATGGTGGGTAGCAGTTCAGCGAATTGTCGCCGGGTCATCCGCCCTTGTTCGTCGAAAACGAATGTGCTCGTACGACCAGCCGCGCTAGCGGCAATCGCAGTTCGGTTTTCGGCTGTGTATGACGTTGTTCTGTTCGCCTCGTTGAGCGTGTCTGTCCGTGTGTAATCGATCAGGCTTAACGGGTCGTTTGGATCGGCGAGAGTTGCTTCGATGGACTGACTCCCTCTTGCTGTGAGGCCAGAGGGCAGCCGGATTTCGAGGCTCTCGAGCGTCGGGACGCTGGCGCCAAATCGGGGGTCACTCCCGGCTTGGATCGTTACTGACACACCATTTGGGTAGGTACGGGTAACCGAGCCGTCCAGCGATTGTTCAACCGTTGAAGAGAGGCCGTGTCCCGCTGTTACAGCGTTTTGCTCGGTACCGAACTGATCAGCACCCTCGGACACGTAGACCGTTTCTACACCCATCGCGGTGGTCAGGGTGACATTCCCAGCCTCTTCTTCAAGTGTGTACTCACCGCCCAAGAGGTTCTGGTCTGACACCAGCTTGCCATCCTCGTCGTATGTGTGCTCAGTCTCTTCCTCTACCAGGCGGCTTCGCGGTGTCGTTACTGACGTGAGGAGTCCTGATACACCGTCATAGGTGAACTCGTACGATTCGGTATCGGGCCCTATCGCGCTACTCAGATACCCGTACTCGTCGATTTCCAGACTGGTTGTGTGGCCATACGGACCGATGACGCGGACGACGCCTTCTTCGCTTCTATCAAACTGGGTCTCCAGCCCTTCGCGATCGGTGATACCGGTCAGATGGCCATCCACATCGTAGTGAAACTCGAGGAGAGCCAGCCCCGTTACCGTGCTTCGTGTGGCTAGGTGCCTTCCGACCGGATCGAAGTCGTAGACCACGGCACCTGAGCGGTCTGGCACCCGAGTAACGCCTTCCGATGTAAACGACCGACTTAGCTCGAGCACATACACAACCTCTGCCGGGGGATCGACAATGAACAGCCTGCCATCTTGGTCCAACGCCAGGTCCGTCGGCGCAATCAGTCCGTCGTCGATTACGGTAGTGATCGTACCCGACGGGCTCACGTAGCGGATTTGAGCGTTGTTTGTGTCGGCCAAGAAGAACCCACCGTCGGGTCTAACCGCTATCCCTTGGGGGGAGGAAAGGCTGGCATCCAGCGCCGGTCCTCGTGGCTCCGATGACCCGATCGACCCACTACCGGCGACGGTCCACAACAACCCGTCTGGGGTCAGACGCAACACTCTTCGGTTGTGGCTGATGAAATAGAGCGATCCATCGGGCCCGAAGTCCATCGCCAACGCTAACGACAATGAAACATTGAGAGCATCATCCCCGAGCCCGGTGAATGGGACCACGGTGTTCTCAGCGTTGCCCGCGACTATTCGGGGCAAGAAACCCGTGACGCGACTCGAATCACCGAAGAATTGAGTGCCTGGATCCAGGCGGTGAATCGACCGGGATGTGTCGCGTCCGTAGATTTGGCCATGAGCATCAACAGCCAGACCGTGGGCCGCACGGAAGAAGTCGTGATCGGCGTTGTAGAAGCTAATCGTGTGGTTGGCATCGTTCGAATGAAGGGTGGTGTAGTACCCCCGGTCCGTGTGGCCACTTGCGATAGTGCCTTGAGGGATTACCAGAATATCCGAGACTGAGGTTGCTCGGCCGGCAGCGACGATCCGCGAAGCCATTCGCCCGTCGGTGTAAAACCACTTGATGGTGGGCGTCCCACCGTAACGCCCGTCGTCTGCCACGACCACGGTGCCGTCGTCTGCGACGCCGACACTACTAACTCCGCAGAAAACAGCTTCTAGAGGGTTATCGGGTGTCTCTCTGTTTCTGGAACCACACGTCTCTACAGCTCCGAAGCCCGCGAATACCCTCATTGAGTGTGACACATCATCCGCGGACTGAACGGCCCCATCACCGCGAAAGACCGTGTCGCCCACCAAGCTATGATGAGAAGCAATTGTCCAGCCACCAAGGCCCCATATTCGGGCGTCAGGTCTCGGACTTTTCAGCACCTGTCTTGGGGACCACAGAGTTATCTCACTGCCTAGCCGGTTCACTTCGAACGAGTCATCTCGTGACCCACTCTGACCAAACCTGCTTTCGGAAAAGCCTCTCGAGGGACGGGAAATGACAGGGTAGACGTAACCAACTCGAAAGCCGACCTGAACCTCGCCCGCAGGGTTCCGGGCATAAGCGTCGAGCCCATTCCATGTAAGGGCAACCAGTTGTCCTGGAATCGGCTGGTAACCTTGAATCCAGCGCTGCCCGGATGAGAAGACTTCCACGTCGATTCGGATCACCTCCTCGTCGATTTCCGCGGGAAGCTCGAATTGCACCGAGCGTGCGATTGGGGGACCAACAACGCGGGAACTATCATATCGAAGTATGAAGCCGGTGCCAGGAAGCGCGAACTCCTCGGCCAAACTCCGATCGTGACATGAGATGATCGAATTGGATTCGTTACAGTCTGAGTCGCGTTGTCTGTCTTCCCCAAAAACCGAGGGTAGAGCCTCAGCCAGGCGGGCTCTCAATTCGCTCGACGGTGAAATCGCGCCAGCCGGAGGTCCCCCCGACCAGTTGTAATCATGAGGCGAAAAGTGACTGATTGGGACGCGCCATAG
>CAZDBH010000113.1:17214-19690 GCA_964503485.1 uncultured Bradymonadales bacterium
CGGTTTCGTAGAGTTCGGACACGGTCAGTAGTTCGTCTTCTGTAAAACCAACCTCGGCTAGGGTTGCCGCTTCGTCTGCGAATGTGTCGCCGTCGGTGTCAACGGTAGCGGGGCTACCTTCTTCTGCGGATACGACCTGGATTACGAGCCCATCGCTGGCCGGAAGCCATAGACCAACGTCTCGATCGAAGTAACCATGAGGGACAACAGTTCCTACGGGGAACCCGAGAAAATTCTCTGAGTAGTGATAGACCGGTTCCGAGAACTCCACCTGCTCAGTACCGATTTCGAGCGCCTCGTCGACAGAATACTCAACTGCGTATGTATACATACTGGCTGGCGGAAGAGGGGCGGGCATTGCATCAGGGCCAGACTCACCAACTGTGAATTCCGTGATTCGGACCGAGATGTTCTCGAGCTCCACCTCTGAACCGTCGTCTTGAACAGCAATCGCAGAAGTACCCTCTGGGAAGAACAATGTGGCCTGGCGTTCACCGTCGGCGTCCGAACTCTCACTTCCCCGAGCAACATGGGAGGTTGCTTCTGAAAGGTCGACGACTGTGCTCACCGGGTCCAGCTCCAACAGAACGACATCATCCGCCCAGACGAAATCGTTCCATGGCACCTCGACATTTCGATGCGCAGAGACGAACCCTTCTTTCTGGTACCGCACTCGAAGTAGGCCGCCACCGTTCACAACGAGGTCGAACATCCCGTCCGCTCTGGTGAGGGTGAACCCGTAAGGTGCCCCATCGTGGATGGAAACCATCACCCCGCCAATCCCACCCCCATCACGCCCGGTGACTCTGCCACGGATGACTGCGGCCCGGTGTTCCTCCAAGGACTCGACATCCAGCAACCGTTGGATTGGCTCACCACCCTCGAACAAGAACGACACCGTGCTCAAAAACTGCGGCGAGGGATCTGGTTCGATGGGAGGTGCGACTGTAGCAGGATCTGGCGGAATCGCGACGAGATCTGCACAACCCCAGTCGGTACACGACAGGCCCGATTGACAGGTTGCGTCAGTAGTGCACGAATCCCCTGGTATTCCGCTGCGGCATCGCCCGTCGACGCAGAACGGTGCTTCGGTTGAGCAATGTTCCGGTACCTCACATGGGTCACCTACGACGCCAGTTTGGCAGTAGGAGAGCGCACAGATGGGCGCTGTGGGTCCACATTGCTCGGAGTATCTACAAACAGTCCCCGGGCCACCAACGGTGCAACCGAAGAAACCGCACACTAACCCAGTCTGGCAGTGGGTCGCATCTTCACAGTCGTCACCCCAACTCCCATCTTGGCAGAGGTCCTCTGGACCACAGAACAAACCCGCCTGGCAGTATTCATCCGATTCACAGTCCTCCGTCTCGGCCGCGCGCGGTCTGCAGACTTCAGAATTAGGATTGCAGAAGTAGGAGTCTGCACAGTGGCTTGTTTCGGAGCACGGATTGCCGTCGCTCCCAGTTTGGCACCCGTCTGGACCACATACCGTGGATGGCCCGCAATGGGCGTCTTCCGTGCATGGGTCCCCAACATCGCCGGATTGGCAGACTCGAACGCCGCACACAAGAGAGCCGTCGCACTGGTCAGTCGTGGTACAGGTCGCGCCGAAACCACCCACTTTACAGCGCAACGGGTCACCGTCGCACCCAAGGCCAAACCGGCAGTCGTCAATCGTACGACAGGGGTCACCTTCCGCACCTTCATGACAGGCGTCATCGATACAAGTCGGGCTCGATTCGGCGCACTCACTCCCATCCCAACAGGTGTCTCCCGCTTCACCTGGCTCATGCGAAAGGCAGATGTCGCTCACGCAGACCAAAGCTGCAGGACACCCGTCCCCGCATGGTTCCCCATAGCCCTCGGGTTCTTCGACGCAACGCGCATTCCGACACCGGAGAGGTTCTTCGCAGTAGTCGCCGAGTTCGGTCGCGAGACCCTCATCGACGCAGAGGACGACTTGGCGATGTTCGCAGAAGTCAAACTCGCAGACTGAGTCAGGTATCTCAGGACTGTCCCCAATCGAATCACTGGCATCACCAGAATCGGCCGTACGATCACTGAGATCGGGGGAATCAGCAGCAGGATCACCGACGTCCTCGGAGTCACCTGTGGAATCACTGGGATCCCTGTTCCTGTCGCCGACCTCAGGCGTGTCCAACACAATGTCGAACTCCCTAGAGTCCCGCTCGGGAGAATCGACCGGCGAGTCGCCGACTCGGATGTCTTCGGTTTCTGGCTCTTCCGTCGAATCACCGGTCGCCGAGTCACTTGAATCCACCAGTTCGTCGGGCGTTTCGCTTTCGTCCGGCTCCGAGCCTCGATCACGCGGGAGCGGGCTATCTCGGTCCGCGGCTGGATCCTGCGCGGTATCAACAACCACCGCATCACCGGTCGAATCGACTTCGGCGAAGTCGTCTTCAGTATAGGACACTACGAGCCTGTAGCGCAAAGCGCACCACGCTCCGCCCTTTGC
>CAZDBH010000114.1:0-19687 GCA_964503485.1 uncultured Bradymonadales bacterium
TGGGGACGATCCAATAACAGCTCAAAGGGAGCTGCTTGAGCTAATCGCTTACCGTTAAAAGCTAACGGCTGGAGTCCGGGGCGTTATACGCGACGGGCTCCTAGATCCCGGTTTTTACAATCTTTTATGAGACCGGGTGGTCGGTTTGATGCAGTTTGCGTCCGGGAGCGCTCGCGTCTGGCTGCGTTTGGCTCCTCCGCAATCAAACTGAGAGGGAATGATGACAGACTGTGCTGTTGAGAGAACCGGTCCATCTGAATGGCGACGCAGTGGGCTGACGAGGCTCGTGTTGTTTTTGGTTGTGGGTCCGTGGTCTGTGACCAGTTGCACCGACGAGGGACCCGCGGCTGGGCAGTGGGAGAATGGCGTCGAGTCGATCGACGAATGTCGAGGCACGTGTGCCGAGACATCCTGCGATGACGGGGCCGCCGAAAACGAGTGCGGGGGCTGCCTTCAGTTGGCCGTCGAAGTCGGCGGGAGCTGTCGGATCTCAGATGAGACGAACGGGCTGTG
This sequence comes from uncultured Bradymonadales bacterium, assembly GCA_964503485.1. Classification (GTDB taxonomy): domain Bacteria; phylum Myxococcota_A; class Bradymonadia; order JAFGEP01; family JAFGEP01; genus CAZDBH01. Next base: position 514 of record CAZDBH010000114.1, read on the forward strand.
GACCTGCGATCCTGGGGATCCCAACAGGCCGGTCTGTTCAGGTGGCGAGCCGGAGGAGGCCGTGGATTCGCTCGATGTCGAATCTGAAGTGGAGGTTGGGCCAGAGGTGGATGTCTGTGCCTCTGAGTGTGAGTTGGCCAATGCCGAGTCCGAGTGCATCGATGACGTCTGCACCCTTCTCGGCTGTCTCGCCGGATACTCGAATATCGACGGAGTCGTCGAAAACGGGTGTGAGTACCCGTGCGTTGCCGACGACTCGGCCAGCGATTTGTGTGACGGTATCGACAACGACTGCGACGGAGTCTTCGACGAGGATTTCGTGCCCGAATCCTGCGGTGTTGGAGTGTGTCAGTCCGAGTCTGCCTGCGTAGGCGGCGAAGAACAGAGCTGCCAGACCCAGCCTGCCGGCGAACCGGGTGACGAGGTGTCGTGCGACGGTCGCGACAACGACTGCGACGGGGTCATCGACGAGGGCATCTCGGTTGCCTGTTCGAACGCCTGCGGTGATGGAGAGAGCGTGTGCCAGAACGGTCAGTTCCCGGCGTGCAGTGCGCTAGGAGAAGGCGGCGGGGTGTGCGTCGATATCAACTTCTTCTGTGAGTCGATTCCGCTGCAATTCGAGCTGCCGCTACCGTCTGAAGACGTCCTGGTAGACGTGGTGTTTCTCTTTGACCGCTCCGGCAGCTTCAGTGACGATTTGGCGAACTTTCGCGCCCGCGCAAACGAGTTGACGACCACGTTGAGCGCCCGTGTCCCCACGGTCGCTTTTGGGTTCGCCAGCTTCGTCGATGCACCTTGCGAACCGTTCGGTTCAGAGAGTGACTTTGGGTTTCAGGTCGATCAGGAGATCACTTCGGATCTGGAACGTCTGAGCGAAACTCTAGGGTTAATCACCGTCGGGCACGGGGGCGACGCCGAGGAATCGCAACTCGAGGCCATGTATCAGGCCCTGACGGGCGAAGGCGTGAATGTTAGGCGGCCCAGGAGATGCCGGCACGCAGATATTGAGGCCAGCGACCTGGGATGGCGTGACCGCGCTCTCGGTTTCTTGTTCGTATCGACGGACGCCGCCTACCACCGTCCGTCCGACACGGGCTACCCATACCCCCACGAAGACGCGGACGTGGTGGCGGAAGCGCTCGCACGAGGGGTCCGGATCTTCCAACTCCAGGGCGGAACCTCCATCGACTCTCGGGCCGAGGAGCTGACGGAATTGACCGGGGGCGCGGTGTTGGAACTGTCGTCTGACAGCGCCGAGATCGTCGAACGGGTATCTGACGGCCTCTTCGACGCACTCGCCGGGGTTGAAATCGGGGTGGTCGCCGAGGGCGATACGTTGGGTTTCGTAACCGATGTATTCCCGGTTTCTCTGACGGGGGTCGAGTTACTCAGCAATCGGTCGGTCACGCTCGACGTGACCGTCCTCAACACCCTCGAGGCGACCGGTGTCGAACAAGAGTACACCTTCGACTTGGTGTTCTTCATCGATGACACGGAGATAATTCGACGCCCCGTGACGGTGACTATTCCGGCCGAAGATCCCAAGGACTGCAACAATCGGCCGCCCGTGATTCGCACCTTCGAGGTACCGATGAGCATCGATGCGGGCACCGACCAACTCATTGGCGTTCGCGCAGATGAGATGGACGGCGAGGAACTGTCGTATGAGTGGTCGGTCAGCGACGGGGAGATAGAGGGTGCCGAGGCGCAGAGCGCCCGTTTGCTTGCGCCCACCTCACCAGGTTTGGTCGATCTCAGTGTTCGGGTACTCGACCCGGAAATGAACTACGACACAGAGAGCAGGGTGGTTCAGGTCCTAGGTGGCGCATGCGGCGCGCCCTCTCAGCGCCTTCATCTCGGACTGGCGGAGGGACGCATGCTACTGGTGGGTGAAGTGAACGAGGTCGCTGGTGAGGGAAGCTGTGGGGATGGTGCAGGTATGGAGGAAGTCGTGATCCTGCATGTTCATCGAGCTGGCCGCTATCTTTTTCAGTTGGAGTCTGAGGAAGACTGGCAGCTTCACATTCGCGAACGTGATTGCGTGACTGAGGTGGCCTGTGCAGCCGGTCCGGGCCTGGAAGCGGAGCTAGCCGAAGGCGACTACTACTTCTTTGTCGACAGCCCGCTCGAATCCGCAGTGCAGCACTTCAACCTCTTCGTCGAGCCGATTCCGTGAGTTGGGCGTCTTCTGGATGATTGTGCGGGGATGAGGCGCGGAGCAACCATTCGAACAAGAAAAAGTCGTCGGCCCGACAACCTTTCCTGGCCTATCCAGGTGGCCGCCGGGCCGATGACCCGTCCGTCGCGTTGCACATGAATAGACGCGAGCCATCGCAAGCTATTCAACGCGAGTTCAAAAAATTTGAAACAAGCCCGCAAAGGCACGGACAGAAGGGGTCTGTCGAGCAAATCCGGACGATGAAGGACCGCGAAAAGAGAGAGAGAGCGGAGCTCGGGTAGACAGGGGTCAGACCGGGAACAACTGAAGCCAGGGATCGATGTTGAGCACCCACAGATAGAACAGGGTGCCGAGCCAGCCGTGAACAACGCCCAACGGCCACAGGTGCCGGAAATGAAGAAACAGAGGCACGTAGACGAGGGCCAGTCCTGTGGTTGCTGCCGTTAGTAGGGGGTCGGGTAGGTGAACTGCGCCGAAAATGAACGCTCCTAGGAGGATCATGAACAGCGGATTCTTCTTCAGGAAGCTGATCTTGCTGAGATTCCCGACCACCAGCCCAAGGATCAGGAACTGCTGGACGACGCCCCACACCGGGTACAGCAACAGCGGGAGCAGTGTGTGGGCGGGGAATGAGAGCTGTCCTTTGAGGGACGCGTAGAGCGCCATGCAGGGGACGGCCAACAAGACCATGACGAACGGGATGAGAGAGGCACGGAAGAGATCGTCGTATCGAAAACCCCATTCCCGAAAGATCCGGCGGTCCTGTCTGCCTCTCAGAATGACGAAGGCGATCCAAAAAACGCAGGCGCCAACGATGAAATAGGGGCTCGGCCGCCCATCAGACACTGAGACAAGGTGGATGACTCCGGTAGCGGCCGCTCCCGCGAGAGCCGGCCAATCAGGTTTGCCGGTCGACAGGGGATTTGCGAGAAACACAGCCTAGTCGCCTTCCAACAGTTCCAAGAAGGCGGCGGTCAGGGCGTAAGCATCGCCCGGCCAGCGCGCTGAAACGTAGCGTCCGTCGCGTATCACGAACGTCGCACGATCGTCATCTGCCGTACCCCGTTTGCCGAGGTTGATTGGACCTCGGTGAAACTGCGACGAGGCGTCCCTTAAGGCCGCCTTGACCTCGTCCTGAACGTAGGCCGGGTAGGTACGATAGTACCGACCTCGGCGCCAGAACGTGAGCCAATAAGCCAACCGTTCCATGTATTTTGGTAGACAGGTCGTCTGGGAGTCGGCCAGCACGGACCGACCCTCGCCGTCTTTGGCCCGAGCTAGGACCAGAACGCCGTGGCAGATGGCAGCGACAGGTCTCTGGGTTTCCCAGAACTGGGCCACCTTTGACTGCAGCAGCTCACTGCCGAGGAACTGCTTCATACCGGGGGCGTGCCCCCCGGCTAGCAGGAGGCCGTCGTAGTCCGTTGGCTCGAGCGAGGCCCATGCGGTGGGGTTCTGAAAGGCCTGTGAGGCCAACATCTCTGCGTAGAATTGGGCCGGCTCCGCTTCAGCGCCGAGCTTGCCAAAAACTACTCCGGTCAGAAGAAGCGGGTCGGCGGCGGGGGCGTGGGCCCCGTCTTCCGTGGCGAAGACAACGCTGTGTCCGGCGTCGGTCAGCAGCCTCCACGGCACAGCGACCTCGGTAACGTCGAAGTCGTGATCGGGCAATGGGATGAGTACGGTTGCTGGCATAGGCCGCGAGGATATCAGGCCCTTTGGCCCTGGGGAACCCAGCGGGCATGTTCTTATCGGATGTTCGATTTGGTTTTGCAGGATTGGTGCGCGAAGAAGGCTTCGGCCCGACGACCGGTCCTGGCCTATCCAGGTGGCCGCCGGGCCGATGACCCGTCCGTCGCGTTATATGAATAGACGTGAGGATTACGGAGCTGTTCAGAAAGGAAGAAAAAATCCTGCTTTTCTCTTATAAAATGGGCGGAATTGTGCTCTAAATGGTGGCTTCGACAGCGAATTCCTTGTTCCGCGAGATCAGTTTCGACTTTTTGAAAGGGTGTCTAGGTGGCCGACTATTATAAGCCTGAGCATTTGCCCAAGTTCGGCGACATTGCCGAGGGCAATCCGGAACTCGCCAAGAAGTTCTTCGACTACTACGGCGCGGTGTTTGCCGAGGGCGCTTTAACAGCGCGCGAGAAGGCATTAATCGCTTTAGCTGTATCCCATACGGTTCAGTGTCCGTACTGCATAGATGCGTACACCACGGCTTGCCTCGAGAAAGGGTCCGACTTGGAAGAGATGACCGAGGCAATTCACGTCGCTACCGCGATTCGCGGGGGCGCGTCATTGGTGCATGGCGTACAAATGTTGGAGCAGTACAAAAAGATGGGCATGTAATCTATGACGACGGCACCGATTATTCTGGAGGGTCCCGAGGCACGGGTTGAACTGGAGCGAGTCGCGCTCGAGTTGGTCACTTCCGAGGCAGGGCCGAAGCGGACCAGCAGCCTGGAATCTCGTGGCAGTGAGCTGACCTCGCCGGGCGAACAGCTGCGGGTGTTGGATGCACTCAGCCTGACCTCGAATGGTTCTGAAGCGAACTTTGCGCAACAGATCGCTCGCACTGGCTGGGAAGCCGGACTGACACCCGGCCAGCTCGAGATCTTTCAGATCAACCTGGGAAAACTGTGCAACATGACGTGCCGCCATTGTCATGTTGATGCCGGCCCTGATCGGGTTGCAGAAAACATGGACCGAGAGACCGTCGACGCCTGTCTTCGAGCCCTCGACTTATCCGGTGCAACGACGGTCGATTTGACGGGCGGGGCACCGGAACTCAACCCGAACTTCGAGTACTTGGTCGAGCAATGTGTCGCTCGTGGCAAGCATGTCATGGACCGCTGCAACCTGACGGTCCTTCTGTTGCCCAAATTGGCGCACCTTCCGCAGTGGTTCGCCGAGCAGGGCGTCGAGATCGTCTGTTCTCTGCCTCATTATAGGAAGCTGAACACCGATCGTCAGAGAGGTGACGGTACCTACGCGAAATCGATCGAAGCGCTGAAGCGACTCAACGCGGTCGGCTACGGGCAGGGTGACCCCAAGCGGATGCTGACATTGGTGACCAACCCGGCAGGTGCTTTCTTACCCGGAGGGCAAGCGTCGCTGGAGTCGGAGTGGAAGGCAGCGCTGATGCGAAACCACGGCGTTCGATTCGATCGGCTTTTCACCATCACCAATATGCCCATCTCGCGCTACCTCGAGTGGTTGATCGACAGCGGGAACATTGAAGCCTACATGAAAAAGCTGGTCAACTCGTACAATCCAGCCACGGTGGGTGGACTAATGTGCCGCAACACGATCTCGGTTTCGTGGGATGGCCGGCTATTTGACTGCGATTTCAACCAAATGCTCGACCTCGAGGTAGACGCATCGGGTGATATGTCGATCTTTGATTTCGATGGCGAGCGCCTCGCTGAACGCCAAGTTGTAACCCGTCGCCACTGCTTTGGCTGCACAGCAGGGGCCGGAAGTTCCTGCGGTGGTGCGACCGCATAGGGAGGTCTACTCCGATGTGCGGACGCTATACGCTCACTGATCCTGTTGCAGCCGTAGAAGATCTCTTCGGCCTCAACCCGCCCGAGGATGCCGACACCCAAACGGCCGGCGGTATCTGGTCCCCGCGGTTTAACATCGCTCCCACGCAAGACGTACTGATCGCGAGAGTCGACACAGCCGAAGGCAAACTCGAAGTTGGACCCGCCAAATGGGGACTGATACCGCACTGGGCAAAGGACCAGCGAGAGGGTGCTCGCATGATCAACGCTCGCAGCGAAACGGTGGCCGCCAAGCCGGCCTTTCGGACCTCCTATCGCACGCGCCGATGTCTCGTGCCGGCGGACGGATTCTATGAGTGGTTGAAAAAGGGGCCGAAGGACAAACAACCACACTACATCAAGATGAAAGATGGCAGTGCCTACGCCTACGCTGGGCTTTGGACCAAGTGGCGGAGCCCCGAGGGCGAGACGGTTCGCTCCTGCACTGTCCTAACGACCAAACCCAACGAGCTCGTTGCCGAGGTGCACGACCGGATGCCGGTCATACTATCAGCAGGAGACTACTCGGCTTGGCTCGATCCAGCTGTGACAGACGGTGACGCTGTGGCGCACCTCCTCAAGCCCTACCCGAAGGAATTCATGGAATCTTATCGGGTGAGTCGGCGAGTCAGTAAGTTCCAAAACGATGATCCAGAGTGCATCGTTCCGGCTCTCCCAGAGGAGGAGCAGGGGTCTCTGCCGTTCTAGCCCAGAGTAGAGATGGGTGATCGCTCAGTTTGAGCGGGAGGATTGCCAAACCTCTGCCAGTAACTCAATTTTTTCTCGAAAAGTGACGATAGTTTTGTCCATGGAACGGTAGTGGTAGCATTGATGGCATTGTCAGTGTGATGGTTTTAGAGGTTGGGTGCCCATGCAATATGAAGTCTTTATCCCGCCGAATGATCCAGACGGGTTTGATGTCACCCTCGTGGTTGACGCCCAAAACTGGATGAAGGCGCTCCGGCTTGGTCTGGCGAGGACCACCAAAGAAGAATCGCCGATGCGCAACGTCATGTGCGACATCCAAGCCGACGAGTCGATACACGTGACCGATGCCGACAGCGGACGCGTGTTCAAGATTCGAGAATTGGCTGCTCCAGATGAACCGAAAGAGATAAACGAGCGTCCCACGGCGCCGGAAACCGTAAAGGCCAAAGGACACACCGATCCTAGGGCGTTCGGAGCCATAGACACAGCGATGGTCCAAGCGGCCCGCGCTGAGTCAGAGAGCACCGAAGTGGACGCAACGGAGGTCGACGAGGAGGAAGAGGATCTTCCGGAGGTCGAACCGCAGGCCGATGACGACGCTTTCGATGACGAAGAGGACGTCAATGACACAAACGTCCAGCCCGCTGTGGTCGTCAGCGCCGAGGAACCACCTCCCGAGGACCCCGCGGAGCCTGAGGAGGACCTCGAGGGCACGGAGCAGATCGAGCGTCGGGCGATTCAAAACTCGATAGAAACGGCTGTTGCCAACGCTGCCGCTGCCGCTCTGCAGTTCGATGTACCCAATATCGAGGAGACGGTGAAGATCGCGGCCAAGAGCCATGGCTTCACGCGAGCGTCGAACACCGCGATCGTCAAAGCGACCGGAAAGCCGCTCGGAATCGTGAGCGAAACCGGCATGTTCCGTCCGCTGGGAACCCACGAGCTGGAGGCGGTGAGCGAGAAGGATGCGGCCCGCATCATCAGCGAAAAGGCAATGCCTACCAGCACCGGAATCAAGGCGCTGGGGTCGGGACCCATTCCACAAGAGACCCATGCGCGAGTCACGGACTCGTCGATCGAGGACGTCTTCCTCGAGATAGGCGACTTGTTCGAGGACAACAAGAGTATGGAAGACGCGATCTCGTTTGCGATCGACCTCGCAATGCGCCACATCAGCGCCGAGTCAGGCTCGGTACTCTTTGCAGAAGAAACTGGCCGCTCGCTCTACTTCGTGGCCGCGCGAGGGCCGAAGTCAGGCGAGCTCCTTCAGCAAGATTTTATGGTTCCGATCAAGTCCGGGATTGTCGGTTTTTGTACCCGAACAGGGGTTGGTCTGGCCGTGGCAGACGCTCCGGATGACCCTCGTTTCTTCAAGGATATCGGCGACGAAATCGGGTACACCACTCGCTCGATCATCTGCTCACCGATACAGTGCGAAGGCCAGTCTTTTGGAGCGATTGAGCTCATCAACCATACCGAGTGCCCATCGTTCAATACCGCCGAAATGAACATCCTGAGTTATATCGGCAAACAGGTCGGCAGGTTCATTCACAACCAAATCCACGGCGCGTAGGCTTCGGCTCCGACGCTCTTTTCGAATTGCAATCCCTCCCGGGGCGTACTAGTGTCGCCGGTTGGAGATTGTGTTTTGACAGATACTGTTACATTCCCGGTTGGCACCTGCCCTCAATGCGGGCCAAATCGGCTGCTCCATACGATCCTGGACGAGTCCGACGACCTGAGACTGGCGTGTGTCCACTGTGACGGCGTCATGGCGGCGGAATTCCAACCGATGTGGATACCCGGACCTGGTTTGGCGGCCTACGGTTACGATGTGGATGGTTCAGGTGAGGGCGGATGCAGCAGTGGAAGCTGCGGGGACAGCTGTTCGTCGGAATCCACCTCCACCGGGGAAGCATCCTCCGCCGTGGCCCGAACTCCCTATCCCGAACGAAATTAGTCAGAGATCAGGTCGCGCGCCCACTGGGTAGTCGCTCCCTCTGGAGCCAGTGCGAGGTACGAACGTAGGTGGCGGCGGCTGTCGTCGATACGACCCGCCTCATGGTGCAGGCGACCGAGCAAGGCATGGGCGGCGCGGTGGTTGGGTTCCAGCTGAAGTACCTCTTCTGCCAGCTCGGAGGCGCGTTCTGGATCGCGGATTGCCTCGTAGGCTAGAGCCAAGATGGCCAAACTCGTCACCGATGTCGGTTCACTCGTCTCGAGCGATCCCACAAACTCGACCAGCGTCTCTCGTGGGGCCCGTCCAGAGAGCACGAGGACCTGCAGGCGCATGCGGTCGGCGGCCCCGGTCAAGAGGGCTCCTTCGTAGGTGCGGTCGATCAGCTCGATTGCTTGTTCGGGTACACCCAGCTCAGTGAGGGCCACCAGTAGCACCTGCAGACTTTGCAGATCGTTGGGATGGGTCTGCAGCGCTCGGGTGGCCTCCTCTCGAGCCAGTTGCCAGTCCTCGGCTTCGAGGGCGATTCGGGCTGCTGCGTAGTGCTGGTCGGGGGCGGGCAGGCCAGCTGCTCTCATCCGAGCTCGGTCGGGCACCCCGCGCCGAAAGTGATAGTCGACCAAGACCCGCAGAGCCGGTCGCTGCGTGGCGCTTTCCTCCATCAGCTGGCCCAACAGGCGAAGGGCGCCTCGTTCGTTGCCGGTTTCGATGAAGAGCTCTGCTTGCTCCATCCGATTTTCCGGTGTGTCGGCCAGCCACTCAATCGCCAGGTCGGGACGACCGAGGTCGCGAAGCACCCTCACCGCCACCGATTCCACCGTGGCGCTGGCAGGCGAGCCTTCTGGGACGCCGGCCTTGGCTCTCTCGAGCGCTGCCAGTGAGAAATCGAGCTGATAGCTGCCCGCGGCAACGACCGCGTCCAACAAATTGACCCGGACACCCGATCCCACACCGTCGATCGTTCGGACTTGTCGCAGCGCCAAGATTGCCCCGTCCAAACGACCTGCTGCTAGGTATTGTCGGGCCCGAATATAGGTCGCGAATTCGGTCTCGCGCAGCGAAAGTGTGACCTCTTCTGGATTTGGGAGCACCACATCGAGCGGAGCGTGGTTGCCAGCTAGCGGATTGATCTCGAACGCGAGCAAGGGCCCAACTAGGCCGACCATCGGGTGTTCAGGATTCAGCTCACGAAGGCTGTGCAGAAGGGACTCGGCCTGAGCGTTGTTTCCCGAGCGCAGGGCCAGATCGAGTAGCCCAACGATCGGGAGAATGGCGCTCTGGTCCATCTGATGGGCTTCGTTTAGTCCGGCTGCCGCTCTGGACCAATCGGCATCTTCCAGAGCGATTCGACCCCGGACCCAGTGCGTGAGCCAGGCTTCTGGATGGGACTGGACGCCCTCCTGAGCGGCCGCACGGGCCTCCGCGAGTTCCCCCAGCGCGAGGTGATTGAGAGCGAGAGCTGCCGCTCCCCACTCAGTTTTGACCTCGTCGATGGCGTAGATGATCTCAAAGGTCCCGTCTGGCGAAATGCCGTAGTCGGTCATCAGCAGGCTGGTCGCGAAATCATAGTGCTCGCGCAGTATGGTGTGCTCAGCACTGACGTTGTCCTGAAGCAGCTCGACGGCTCGCTGTAACGAATCGCCGTCGGCAGCTGCGATCGCTTGGTCTGCTTCGGCCAGTTGGGTCTGCACCACGCCACTACAGGCTCGATAGCCGGCGCCGACAACACCGAGCCCGGCGACGAAGACGAGTAGCAGGAGTCCTCTTCTGCCGGAAATGACTTTCACGGCACCGCGTACGAAGCGAGCTGCTGCTGGATTGCGTACCTTTGTCGTCCATCCAGTACGACGGCTGCGTATTCGGCGCTCGACCTCAGGGTCGAGTGGCGCTCTTACGGGGTGTGAGGTCTTCTCACTCAGTTCCTCTTCTGGATCGACGAAGTCACCGAATTGCCATTCTGTTCCGCTGGCTTCTGCGAGACTGTCGTGCTCACCCGACCACTCTGCCACTCCGAGATCGTCCCCCTCGATCGAGGAGGCGACAGCCATTCGCTCGGCGGTCTGATCGATCGGTGGCTCCGAGAAATTGATCTCGCCCGGTTTGGCCGCGGGGGCAGTGGGAGGCAAGCTCGGGACCCGTGGCTGCTCAGCGGGCTTCTTTGGCTTCCGCCGCTCTGGCTTGGCGCCAAGCTCGGTTTTGGGCGGAGCCGGTTTGGACTGTTTGGGGACACGTTCGACTCGGCGGTTCTTGCGGCGAGTCGGTTCTTTCAGGACTGGCGGCCGACGCTCTGTAGCGCTTACGCCTTCGAACGAGCCCCAATTCTCGGGTGCTGGAGGTTTCGGTGCCTCGAGGTCTAGCACGCCCTGGGGCGTGAGATCGGGGCGTGGGTTTCGACGGCGTCTCTGGCGCCGCCTCTTTGGAAGTTCTTCGGCTGCTCCCCTAACCAGGTCGTGATCATCGGGTCCGTCGGCGGAAGGGGCGGTGCTATGCCTGGTGCGTCGGCGATTCGGTTGAGGTGTGGGTGGATCGTCGAGCTGCTCGCGTGCCCGTGCGGCTCGTTCCCTCAGCTTTGTGACTCGATTCAGAAAGGTCAGACGCGAAAACTGTTGCCTTGATCGAAGTTCTGCGCAGACGAGCTCGAGCAGCTCGGAGGCGTTCGGCTGGAGTTTAACGACTCTGACGAGCTCTTGCTCCAATCCCGGTTGCTCCAAATCTTCGACGTAGATTTGAAGAAAGCGGTGAACAGCCTCTTCGTTGTGAGGGTTCCGTTTTATCCCCTCAGCCAGGACGAATGCTGCCCGAACGGCATCTCCGCGCTGGTAGAGGGAGCGAGCTCGATCCATGAACGCCATGGCTACTCCGTTGAGTACGTCATGGTGATCGACCGATGGGAACGGTTGTTATTGAACGTGGAGTGGCACGTCCCCCGCTAGACTGATCCAGTCTACGAGGTTTTCTTCCGTGGGATTGACACCGGTCAGTTGCTCCACCGAGTTTACCGCGATCACCCGCTCTGCCAAGCTGGCGGGATCTCGCTGGGCGAGGTCGGCGACACTTACCACCCCGGCAGCCCGAAGCAGTTGGGCTGCGCGCGGGCCGACGCCCTCGATTTGAAGCAATTCACATAACCGAGCAAACACCAGGATCTCCATCTCGACAATGCCTGTCTGCTGACTCAGTGCTTGCCGCGCCTCGCGGTCGACCGCTTGGACCAAAAAGTCCTCGGTGGTCACCACGCCTATCGCGTGCAAGCGTTCGAGACTCTCACCGTCAAAGGCTTCGATAGAGGCCAGACGATAATGACTCGCGTGAGCTGCGCCGGGGCTGCTCGCCAATATGGCGACCCCGACCAGGCCGAGCATCATCCAATTCAACAACAACATTCGCATCGACTTTTGCTCCCTCTCAGACCCACTCCGGGAGGGTCGCAGACCTTAGTCGACCACACGGACCGGAGTATAAAATTCGCGCGTCGGTCTACCAAAAAAACCGCGATCAACCAACGCTTAATCCCGCGTATCGCAGAATGTGGTTCTGGGGACGTGTTGCGGCGAGCGCGGTGGCCGCGGGTTTCAGGCGCGCGCGCCCGCCTGGCTGCTCCCCGAGGCGAGTGCCAGATTTGTCACTCGCGCGGGAGTGTCGACAGGTCATACTTTTTAACCTGAGGCGGGCGCTCAAACTGGGTTCTTTCAACGACCGGGCTTTGTGCTACACTGCCTGCGGGTGGCAACTGAAAATTTGGAGATCGAGCTTGTCATACAAGTTTAACCACGCATTTTTAATTCTCATTGTTTCAGCTGTTCTGGGATCTTGTGGCGACACCAATCCGTTCGGGGAGTCGAACAACTCTCCCGGCGATACGTCGGACGATGCTGTTGACGACAGCAATCTGAACCCAACTGACTCGCTCAACGATAACAGCACTGGGGATGGGGACTCGATGGCTACGGACGGCGTAGACACGCCCGACCAGGTCACAACCGATGCCAACACGGATGGCCAAGACCCCGTGGAATGGGCCTGCGTTCCCGATCCAGGCGGAACTGAGATCTGCGACAACGGCTACGATGACGATTGTGACGACTTTGTCGACGAGGTGTGCGGATGTGCCCCGCAGGGAAGTGTTCAAGGGTGTTATCCTGGCGATCCGGCCCACCTGACTGTAGCAAGCGGACACTGCCGAGCGGGCACTCAGACGTGTGGACTCGAATTTTGGAGCACCTGTACGGGTGCGATTGGACCGGTTGAAGAGACTTGCGGGGACAATATCGACAACGATTGCGACGGAACCATCGATGAAGACTGCGGTGGGGATCCCCCGATTGCCGTGTGTCCGGCGGACTTCTCGGGGCCCGTGCTGAGTCGATATACGGTCAGGGGAGAGTACGACACAGTGCGCGAGAATCCGGCCGATCCGGTCGAACCCATGACCCGTTCCACTTGGTCGGTCCGTGCTCCTCCGGGACACTCGTACGACCTCGAGTACTCCGACGATGGACTGGCCGTTGATTTCTTTGCTGACGTCGTGGGCGAGTATCACTTCGTATTGACGGTGTGGAATCAGTTTGGAGAGGACAGCTGCGAGACCGTGTTCACGTCGGAAAGCTCGGATGTGATCCGGGTCGAAATGTTCTGGAATCGAGACAATCCCTGCACGGCTGGGAACGACGAACAGCCCAATCTGAATGACTGCTCCGACATAGACCTCTACCTACATCGTGCCCCAGAAGAGGGCGATAACTGGCGCTACTATCGAAAAACTCGGCGGACAGCCGCTGAGGTCAGAGACGATCCCTGGGGCGGTCGAGACTGGCCGAATCCAAACGTCTGCAACTGGCAGAACTGCGCCACGTGCCAGGAACCCTACAACGACGATCGCGAGCGTGAAACTGAGTGTCGAGGGTTCGTTCAGGGAGAAATCGACGCCTGTGAACTCGGAGACATTTGCCCCGCCCCCAGTAACGAAATCGAGTGGGGGGAAGTCGCCAGTAACGATGATGACCCGCGCCTCGATCTCGATGACGTCGAGGGACAGGGGCCCGAGAACATCAACCTCCGCCACCCCGAGCCAGGTACCTATCGAATCGGGGTCCATTTCTGGAAGCCAGATACGAGTCCAGGCTGCGAGGATTTTGAGACCTCCCACGTCTGGGTGAACATCCTCTGTGGGGGCCGAACGGTCTTCGATACCTGCAGTGGAGAGCCAGCGGGCGTCGTAATGCACGGGTCGTCGAACCCGGAAGCCGGCGATTTCTGGGAGGTTGGCGAACTCAGTGTCGAGTACGACGACGAGGGAATCCCGCAGTGCAGCTTCACGGAGTTCGGGACCGTCGGTAGCCGAAGTATCTGCCGCATGGCGCTCGACTCGGACGATCCGGGGGAGTCCTCTGACTGCGGCTGCGACGTCGATATGTCCGAGGCAGGAACTTGTCCATAGAACCCTAGCATTCTGAACACCCGAGCTGGGCCAACCCATCCCAACCCGCACAATTGATCCGAGGAGATACCGTGGCTAATCCGATCCTTGCGCCGGGCGACCCGGCGCCGAACTTCACAAGTCAGCTTCACGACGGAACGTCATTCCAGTCAGCCGATCTCAAGGGTCAGAGAACGGTTCTGTACTTCTACCCGAGGGACAACACGCCCGGCTGCACGACACAGGCTTGCGATTTCCGCGATAACCTGGCCCGAATCGAGAGTGAACTCGGACTCCGTGTCATCGGGGTTTCCCCTGACTCCGAGAAGTCACATATCAACTTCAAAGCCAAACACGAGCTCCCGTTTCCCCTCATCGCCGACACCGACAAGTCGGTAGCTGAGAGCTTCGGAGTATGGCGGGAGAAAAAGAACTACGGCCGAACCTATAACGGTATTGTGCGGTCAACCTTTGTGATCGGTGCGGACGGGGTTATCGAGAAAATCTACGACAACTGCAGAGCCAAAGGCCACGTGGACAAACTACTGAGGGAACTGGCCTAAGGTGACCTGAGGCGGATCGTGAGGACTCACCCGCAATTCTGAGCCAGCACCTCGCACGGCCAAAAAAGAAGGACGCCGCGTGGACAAAGCCCAGCTGGGCTTTTCTCAGACAACCTAAGCGTCTCGCACACTTGTTCTCGCCAGAGAAACTAGGGTAAGCTGAGGGTTCAACTCGAGCAGATGGTCCTTGTGTATGGTGCTGAGCAAGCGCGAAATCGAATTCGAATTCGAGCACTCTGAAGACGGAACTGGCCAGTTCCTGGCTAGCGGCAACGTAATCGCGACGCTCAGGGACATGGTGGCCGCAGGAAAGATCGACGAAGCAGCGCGATTCTACCAAGGGTGTAGCTCCAGCGTGGGCGATGAGCTCCTGGGGGATCTCGAGGCAGGGGCGAGCAAGCGGCTCATTCTGCAATTCGCAGAGGTGTTCTCCAAAGCGAAGGATTACCATAGAGCGGGTCTTTGCTCGGAGCTCGCCGGCGATGTCGCCGGTGCTGCCAAAAACCATGAAAAGGCTCAAGATTTCGTTCGATCCGGTGAGTTTTACCTGGGTCAGGGAAACATAGAGAAGGCGGCCCAAGTCGCTGAACGCCAGGGCGATTTCAGGCGGGCAGCGACGCTTTGGCTAAAGGTCGACGACAAGGTCCGGGCAGCACGAAACTATGAACGTGCGGACCTCAAACTCGAGGCTGCCAAGATCCTGGTTGATCTTCAACGCTACAAACAAGCGGTGGTGACGCTGCAGTCGATTCCTGTCGGAGCGGAGAATTGGCTCGATGCCTATTGGCTGATGGGTTCGGTCCTAGAAAAGGGGAACCGTCCCGGTCTCGCAGCCAAGGTCTATCTGACTGTCGCTCGACGCACCAAGCTCGACCAGGAAACCGTTCGCTTCTACTACCGGCTGGCAGAGCTCTATGAAGCGGCCGACAGGCTCGGCGAAGCCCAGTTTCTCTACCGGCGAGTAGCTGAATATCGTTCTGACTTCTCACGTGTTCAAGATCGACTGGAAACCATCGAAGGCGACGAAGAACTGGTCGACCTGAACGAGTCTCTCGACAGCGAGGAGACCATCACCAGCGTTGATGCCCAGTTTCATCTGCTCGGAGCGCTCCCGATCTTCCAGGAGTTGTCCCTGGATGAACTCCGGATGATTTACGCGGCAGTCGAGAAACGTTCTTTGAGGCCGGGTGAAGCGCTGATCACGAAAGGCAAAGCGTGTGAGGCGCTCTATGTCGTTATCTCGGGTGCCGTCAGGGTGAGTGACGTCGGCCCATCCGGCGCAGAGGTCGTCATTCAAGAACTGGGGTCAGGAGAGTACGTGGGTGAAATGTCGTTGGTCGATGCCGGCCTTACGAGTGCAGACGTCATAGCTGCCACCAACGTGGAGGTCTTTCAGCTCAGCAAGTCGGATTTTGTCGATTTGATCGAGTCGAGCGACAGCATCGCATTTCGGTTTTACAAAGGGCTCGCGGCACTGCTGTCTCGGCGGCTGCGGGCCACGACTCAACGAGTGACATCGACACCCCGAACTTAGAACGGTCCTAATGAGCACCATTGCCCCCTTCCTCGACCTACTCAATGGCGTCCAGAGTCTGCTCTTCATCACCGGAGCCGGTGTGTCCGCTGACTCGGGTCTGCCGACCTATCGCGGAATCGGTGGCCTCTACAACCAGACGGGCACCGAAGACGACATACCGATTGAAGTCGCACTCTCTGGCACCATGCTGCGCAAACGGCCCGCCATCGCTTGGAAGTACATCGCTCAGATCGAAGCTGCGTGCCGGGGCGCCAAGTTCAACCGAGCTCATGAGGTCATCGCACTCCTAGAGAGCCGCTTTGAGCGTGTCTGTGTGTTGACGCAGAACGTCGACGGGTTTCATCGCGATGCAGGCTCCAAGAATGTGATCGACATCCACGGCGACGTGCACGACCTGTTCTGTGTCGATTGCGGAGAATCCCGAACCGTTGTCGATTACGCCGGGTTGGACATTCCGCCGACGTGCAAAACATGCGGCGGACTGATTCGTCCCAAGGTGGTCCTCTTCGGCGAGATGCTGCCCGAAGACAAGATATCCAGACTGTACGACGAGCTGGAATTGGGCTTCGATTTGGTTTGCTCGATTGGCACGACTAGCGTCTTTCCGTACATCGCTGGCCCCGTCATGCAAGCGGCTCGGGCGGGAATTCCCACCGTCGAGATCAACCCGGGTGAAACTGAAGTGAGTCACGCCGTGGCCCTCAAGATCTCACGCGGCGCAGCGGCCACGCTCGATGAGCTCTGGCGGGCGCTCTAGCACCTGGCCCGAGCGCGGCGTCCACCCCTGAGGCCTTGCGTCTCGACCATCACCTGGCGTAAAAGTGAGTCGCGTTGCCCAGCGCGTTCTTTCAAAGAAGTAAGCGGCCGACGGTCGAAATTGGTCGAATCGCAGACAAACGCACCCGCGAGGTCCCGAATGAACATCATAGAAACCACAAAACGGCTGGCTTGGATTCTGCTCCTGGCCCTCTTCTTGGTCGCGTGTGCGACTGACGACTCCGACTCTGGCAACTCGACCGATGAAGACGACACGGGCAATGAGGTCACCGACGAGAACCCGGACAATGAGGACCCGGATGACGGGGATCCGACTGACACCAGCCTGTGCGATGATAGGGATTCCGCTCAAGCGGCGGCAGTGGCTGGAATTGTCTACACCGACGACGACGATACCGATCGGTCGATTTACACAGGGGCGTTCAACGTAAGCTCTGACACACCGGAAGCGAGTTTACCGGTAAACTTGCTCGGCGGAGCATCCGACCTCAGTACGGAGACCTGCGGCGACGGGCGCTTCTTCTTTGATCCGGTCGACGCCGGAACCTATCTCACCGAAGTCCAACTACCCGACGGTGTACTGTGCCAGACCCGAAACTGTCCGCATCGAGTTGCTGGGGCAGTATCGAGCAACTCGCTGACGATTGTCACCGCCGGCGATTCTGTCCCGGTCGTGGGTGCGTCCGTGAAGTTTCCGGAGCGGTTGGCGGCCCTGTTTGAGCCCATGACCGACGTCATCAGTACCAATATCGCCGTGCAGGGAACCGTCACAGACGACTGGATGCCGGGCTCGAACAACTTCGAGAATCGGCTGGGTCCGCACATCGAGTCCGCTGATCTGATTGTGGTCTCGCTGGGCGGCAATGACTTCCTGGCCTACGCAAACTCGGGAATGAGTGATCCGCAGGGAACGATCGATCGGCTGCCGGCCTTCATCACTGAGACCATGAACAAGCTGCTTTCGATCGTCGATGCCATCAGGGAGCGGAATCCGAGCGTCGATATCGTATACATCCTCTACCCAGACTACTCGGTCAGCGACATGTGGTCGCAGCAATTCGGGTTCGCAATCGGCGTAATCCAGCCCCTCGTTCAGCAGTCGCTGAACCAGATTTTGGACGACCTCCCAGTAGAAGAGGATATCGTCCTGGTCGACATGTACGGCTACTTTGAAGAGCACACAGAGCTAGACCTCGACGACTATCTCTACGATCAACTGCACGTTAACGAAGCCGGACACCAGCTCTACGCCGAGCAGATTTTTGAGGCGCTCGGCGGCTTTATCGTGGGATCCGCAGGCGGGGTCGAACTGACGTACGGTCTAGCCCCTTGAGTCGGCAGATCGTACTGGCGTCGACGAGTCCCTACCGACGCGAGATTTTCGACCGAGCCGGGGTACCCCATTCGGTGGACTCGCCCAACTACGAAGAAGATCACTCGCTCGATCTCACACCGGATGCCATGGCGGTCGAATTCGCCCGTGGCAAAGCCGAGAGCTTGGGCGGCAAGTATCCCGAGGCGCTCATTATCGGCTGTGACCAGCTGGGCGAGATCGACGGAACGATCCTAACCAAACCGGGCAGCGACGAACGTGCTGTCGAACAACTCATGCGATTGGCGGGCAACACCCATAATCTGCTCAGCGCCGTAGCGGTGCACTGCCCGAGGACGCGCGCCACCACCCACGAGCTGGTCGTTCACCGAATGACGATGAAGTCGTTCGACCGAACCACCGCTGAAGCCTATGTCGCTGCCGACCAGCCAGCGAACTGTGCCGGGTCGTATCGAATCGAATCACGCGGTCTATTACTGTTTGACTCGATGAGGGGAACCGATCACAGCAGTATCGTCGGTTTGCCGCTGACGGCGGTAGCCCGGTTGTTGGCCGAACACGGCGTCGATTTGCTTCGTCACGCGCTGGTCGGGGACTGATCTCATGGCGCTCACAGAGACCCAGAAGAAACTCGTTGCAGCAGCCCGTGAGAAGGCCTTCACGATTTACGAAGGCGGCAAAGTCAGTCATCGCTCGTGTGGGATCACTCTCGCTGAGACCTTCAACCTCGCGACTGCGCCTTATCAGGCTCTGCGCAAGGGCGGAATTACAGGATGCGGTGAATGCGGAGCGATTGTTGCTGGTCGCTTGGTACTGGGCGAGTATTTTGGCGACCCCGACCCAACCGGGCCTGTCACCGCTCAGCTCCGAGAGGCGATCGCCGTGTACGAACGGCTCTGGAGAGATCGCATTGATCGACGTGACGCTCGAGGGAATGACGTCGTCTGCAACACCCTGACCGGCCAATTCGAAGTGTTCAAATCGCCGGAGAGGCACTCGTTCTGCACCGATTTGGCTTCGGCCGTCGCAGAGGTTTGTGCTGAGGCGATTCTAGCGGCCGGCGGCACATTCGATGTGACACCGATTCCGGACTTGAAAAAGGACAGCTAGGAGCCCGTCGCGTATAACGCCCCGGACTCCAGCCGTTAGCTTTTAGCGG
>CAZDBH010000115.1:0-19587 GCA_964503485.1 uncultured Bradymonadales bacterium
CGCTAAAAGCTAACGGCTGGAGTCCGGGGCGTTATACCCGACGGGCTCCTAGGGCTTTGGGCTTCGGGCTCTGGGGCTTGGGCTTTGGGTTATAGGCTCTAGGGGCTCGGAGGCGCTGACTGAGGACTGGAGAAAGTTCGAAGGTGGGAACTACCGACACCGAACTAGAGAATCCGGTAGTTCAATCCGAAGAGGATTTGAATTTGGTACTCCCACTCGTTTCGATAGAGAAAGTTGGGCTCTCGATTGCGAGTGGTGGTGCGATCGTCGACTGAATCGGACATACCGGGATTGATCAGGGCTCGGAACTCGATGGGCACGTCAATTGGTTCGAATTCAATGTCCAGACCCAGGCCGACGAGCAGGAAGATCTGGCTGTCGACCTCATCAACGTCATAGAGGGCATTGGGAAATGGGTCACAATCGACGCCAGGGTTGCAGACACCGTCGTAGGCTGGTGCATCCCCGCGGCGGTCGACGTTCATTGCGTGATCGCTTCGGTTGAAGGCGATATCCACTCCCACATTGAGGAATGGACGTGCGACGCCAGTGGGCACCTGGGCCTGCACATAGATGGGAATGTGCATCTGGGTCGCCTCGAGCGTGAAGTCGGAGGTTTCTTTCTTGCGGTCTTCGCCTAAATCTTCGTCAAACTCGACCGAACCCGTGACGGTGTCCCGCGAATAGATAAACTCGATGGTCAGACCGACAATCGACAGGTAATCGAAGGAGAGTCCTCCACCGACTGCCCAACCGACGCCAAAGAACCCGGGGTAAACCGGTTCTGGGTCTTCTTCCGCGACGCCCGAGATGATGCTGATGCTCGGCCCGCCACGGGCGCCGACGCGTAGATTTACGAATGGTACATCGAGAGCCAGAGCACTGCCTGCGGAGGTCATTACCAGCAACAAAGCGGTGCAGATTCCGATGAGCTTTCGCATTATTCGCTCCTGTTTAGTTGCCGCTGTGTGCGGTCGATCATTGCGGTTCACGAGTTCGCGCACTATACCAAGTGCGCTGTAGTTTGCGAAATGGATCGAACCGATGACGTTTTTTTCGATTCAACAACCTGAGCGGGCCTCTCACGTTCTCGTAAACGTGCCCCACGCAGGTCTTGTCATTCCCGATGCGGTCAGTAGTACGATCGTAGCGCCCGAGATCGAGATGCACCGTGATGTGGATTGGGCGGTGGACCGCCTCTTCGGTGGGGCGTGCGAAGCCGGCGCGGGTCTCATGGCCACCACGATCTCGCGATACGTGGTCGACCTCAACCGAGACCGGCGCGACTTACCAGCCGACGCGTTGGAGTTTGAATGGGATGAGCTGCCCGAAAAAACCTACGGGCGGCGGGGACTGTTCTGGCTCGAGACGACCCGGGGTGTTCCGGTCGTTACCCAGAAGTTGTCGCAAAAGGATGTAGACGCTCGGCTGGCCTACTACGACGGCTACCATCGAGCGCTCGCACAAGAGCTGGCCAACCGAAAAGAACAATTTGGAGCAGTTGTCCTAATCGATGGCCACTCAATGCCGTCGGTCGGACGAGCTGGCCACCCAGACGAAGGCAAACGCCGGGCTGATGTGGTTCTGGGTGACAAGTTCGGTGCTTCTTGCAGCAGTCTCTTGCTTCACTGCGTCACCGGTGTGTTTGAACGGGCCGGCTATTCTGTCGCCGTAAACGACCCCTATTCTGGAGGATGGGATACGGTCTACTACGGCCGGCCGCAAGAGGCGATGCACGCCCTTCAGATCGAACTGAACCGAGATTGCTACATGGACGAAGCGGCTTTGAAAATGAAGCCGAAAGAAGCAGTCCGATTAAGTCTCGCTCTGAATGACGTCATCCGCGCCGTCCAGGACATCGACCTAGGCTTCCTTAGGAGCCATTGAGGATGGCCGGTCGAATCTACGATCTGATCATCGGCCACCGAAAAGTCGTCTTGGTCCTGCTGGTGCTGACTGGGCTCTTGCTCGGATCTCAAACCCCAACAGAATTCGATAACTCGCTGACGATCTGGTTCCTGGACGATGATCCCGATGTTCGGTCCTATAACGAGTTTCTAGAACTGTTCGAGACAGACGAATTCCTCGCTGTGGGTGTGGTTGCCGATGACGTCTTCCAGCCGGATGCGCTGGCTGATATCGACAGACTGACCACAGCGTTGAGCGAGCTGGAGCGCGTGTTGCGAGCAACCAGCCTCACCTCGGCGGAATCGGTGGAGCTCGTCGAGGACGAGGACGGTCGGACGCTGAGGACGTTCCAACTCATGGAGGAGTTTCCGGATTCGCCGGAGGCAGTCGAGGCGCTGCGGGCCCGAGTGCGAGGCGACCGGCTCACCTCGCAATTGGTGGCGGACGACGATACTGCGGCGCTCATCGTTCTCGATATTCCCCATTTCGAGGACCTCGAAGAGAAGTTCATTCTGGCCCGCAATGTGGACGCACTCTGCAAGGAGGTGCTGCCCGATCGGCAGGTTCACATCGCCGGCAGTGCGGTGATTGACGAGACCATGGCGCGCTATTCACAGCGCGACATGAGTATTTTTGGACCGCTGTCAGCGCTTGTCATCTGCTTGGTCTTATTGGCTCTGTACCGCAGTTTCTGGGCAACGGCGATGCCCATGGTCGTGATCGGCCTGACGATGATGTCGACCACCGGCGTCGCGGGAATCGTCGGTGTCAAACTGAACATCATCACCACTGTTCTGGTGCCGTTAGGCCTAGCGGTGAGTGTGGCGGGATGCGTGCACGTCATTTCGGGCTATCGCGAGCGCCTCCAGTTGAAACTGTCGAAGGAAGAAGCCCTTCGGACCGCGTTCTGCGAGCTCGCCCTGCCCTGCGTAATTACGTCAGTGACCACCGCTGCCGGCTTGGGCTCACTGTTGGTGACCACTCTCGCGCCGCTTCGTCAGTTCGGGTGGATGGGGGCAACCGTAGTCACTTTCGCGCTCATCTACACGCTGACGCTCGTGCCGATTGTCTACAGCTATCTGCCGGCCCCGAAAGTCGATAAGAAGCACGATACGCGGCTGATGACGCGCATCCTGACCTATATCGCCAGGACAAGCTGGGCCAAGCCCCGCACCATCGTGGCTCTGGCCCTGGTCATCTGCGCTTTTGCGTTGGCGGGAATCCCCCAATTGCGGGCCGGTGCCGACTTCCAACGTTACTATCATCCGGATGATCCGGTCCTGCTCGCGGCCCAGTTCGTTGACAACCGACTGGGAGGCAGCCTTTCGGTGGAGGTGCTCGTCGAAGCGGAGGACGTGCGGACTCCCGAGATTATGCAGGGTTTCGAAGAGGTGGAAGCCTACTTCGATGAGATGGACGCCATCGGGTACATCATGTCACCGGCCACGTTGGTGAAAACACTGAACGAGCGCTACTTCGGTGATCCGGATCGGTATGTCGTGCCGGACTCCTTGGCCGCCAACGCGCAGCTGCTCGAGCTCATCATCGGCGACCGAATCTACCGAGATCACTTCACTACGAATGCCACCGCGGGTCGTCTGTCGGCTCGTGTGGTCGCGACCGAGTACCATGAGTTGGTCGATCAGCGGGAAGAGACCGAGCAGCTGGTGGCGGCCGCATTCCCCGGGGCACGGGCACGAGTCACCGGCCTGGGTAAGCTCATCGTCAACCTCGATGACTATATCATCGTGAGTCAGATTCGATCGGTCGGATTGGCCTTCGTCATCGTGGGTCTGTTGATCTGTGTCATGTTTCGGTCACTGCGCTTCGGGTTCTATGCGTTGATCCCAAACGCCACCCCGCTCTTGCTGGTGATCGGGTCTATGGGCTGGCTCGGGGTCACTTTGGATGTGGCCAACGTGATGATCGCCTCGATCCTGTTGGGGTTGATCGTCGACGACACCGTTCATTTTCTAGCGCGCTTCAAACTCGAGGAACAGCGCGCGATCGCTGAGGGACGACCTGACAGCATGCGAGAGGCGCTGTGGGCTTCTGGCGTTGGCACAGGACGGGCTCTCCTGAGCACAACGGTGATCCTTGCCGCAGCGTTCTGGACTCAACTCTTTGCGAGCTTCAGGATCAATCAGACCTTTGGACTGCTGGCCGGGACAGCGGTTTGCCTGGCCTTGATCTGTGATCTAGTGGTACTGCCTTCCGTGATCAAACTGATCCCCTTGCGCGGTCGGACGGTCGCAGACAGAATGCCTGCCCGACCAAGCACGGAGTCGACGGCGGAACCGACAACAGGAGGACAGGGTGGCGCAGAGCCAGTATGACGTAATCGTCATCGGGAGTGGCCCGGCAGGGTATGTGGCAGCGATCCATGCTGCCCAGTGTGGTGCCTCGGTTGCAGTTATCGAAAAGGATGCGGCTTTCGGAGGGACCTGCCTTCACAGAGGATGTATCCCGACCAAGGCCTTGCTCGAATCGGCCCACCTCTACGAGAAGATGCAGAATGCTTCGAAGTGGGGCATTTCAGCGAGTGACGTCGCAGTTGACTTCGGCCAAGTCAGCAAGTTCAAGAAGCGCATCGTCAAGACCAACGCGGGCGGAGTCAAATTCCTCTTCAAAAAGAACAAGGTGACGACCGTCAGGGGTTGGGGAGAAGTGTCCGGCAAGGGTACGGTGCGCGTCAAACAAGACGACGGTAGTGAAGAGACGCTCACTGCATCCAAGGGCATCATCCTCGCTACAGGGTCCGGTTGCAGTCATCTGCCGTTCATCGAGATGGACCACAAGCGCACCATCGACTCGGACGACATACTCGAGCTCACCGAGATACCGAAGAGTCTCATCGTTCTCGGTTCGGGAGCGGTCGGAACCGAGTTCGCCTCTATCTTCCACCGCTTCGGCACCGACGTGACCTTGGTTGAACTGCTGCCGCGAGTGCTGCCACTCGAAGACGAGGAGATTTCGAAAGCCTTCGAGAAGGCCATCACCCGCCAGGGCATCAAGGTGTTGACCTCCACCAAGGTCCAGGCCGTCAAGCTCAAGAAGGGCGGTGTGGTCGCGACCGCGGTGGACGACTCCGGAGGCGAGGTGAAGCTGGAAGCCGAGAAGATCTTGGTTGCCACCGGTCGGAGACCGCTCACCGCCGGAGTTGGATTGGAAAACACTAAAGCCGTTGTCGACAAGCGCGGCTTTGTCGAGGTGGACGAATACATGCTGACGGCCGAGCCTGGGCTCTACGCGATTGGCGACATCGTCCCGACCGCGATGTTGGCCCATTTGGGCAGTCACGAGGGGATGCTCGCGGTCGACCATCTGCTGGGAAGGCATGCGACACCGATCAACTATGAGCGCGTTCCCAGCTGTACCTATTGCGATCCCGAGGTCGGTAGCGTGGGCCTAACCGAAGAGGAAGCGCGCCGGCGAGGTTATGACGTCAAAGTGGGAAGGTTCCCCTTCACCGCGAACGGCAAGGCCAAGATAGTGGGAGAGCCCGAGGGTTTCGTAAAGATCGTCGGCGAGTCCAAGTACGATGAAGTGCTCGGCGTTCATATCGTCGGCCCGAAGGCCACGGAGCTGATCACGGAGTCGGTCGTCGCCCTAAACCTGGAGACGACGGCCGCCGAGTTAGCCCATAGCATTCACCCCCATCCAACGTTGAGCGAGGCAGTCGGCGAGGCTGCTCACGCGCTCCTCGCTGGACAACCGATACACTTCTGATGGCCAAACGTACCTACCTAGAGGCAATTCGGCTCGCGCTTCAGGAGGAACTGCGTTCGGACGAGTCCGTATTCTTGCTGGGTGAGGACATCGCCCACTACGGCGGTGCGTTCAAGCTGACCGACGGATTCGTGGACGAGTTTGGGCCGGATCGGATCATGGACACCCCGCTGGCGGAGTCGGCGATAATTGGGGCGGCTATTGGTGCTTCCCTCGAGGGGATGAAGCCCGTCGCTGAAATTCAGTTCATGGATTTCATCAGCTGCTGCTTTCATTTGATCACCAATTGGGCCGCCAAAGCCCACTACCGTTTGGGTATGGATATCCCCATCGTGATCAGAGGACCGGGCGGAGGCGGATTGGGCGCGGGCCCGTTCCACAGCCAGTGCGTCGAGGCCTATTTCTGCCATACCCCCGGCTTGAAGGTGGTCGTGCCCGCTACCCCCTACGATGCGAAAGGACTGTTGAAAGCCGCGATTCGGGACCCGAATCCAGTCATCTTCCTCGAGCAAAAGGCCCTGTATCGCAGTATCTCGGGTGAAGTACCCGACGAAGATTACACGGTTACCCTTGGTAAGGCGGATGTCGTGCAGAGTGGGAGTGACCTCACTGTAGTGACCTACGGGATGATGTTACACCGCTGCAAGGAGGCAATCGGCGCGATGGACGACTCGATTGAGCTGATCGACGTCCGTACGCTTCTGCCCCTCGATATGGATACTATCCTCGATTCTGTGAAGAAGACCGGGAAGTGCCTGGTGGTTCACGAGGACACGATGACACTCGGCCTGGGTGCCGAAATCGTCGCGCGAATCGCAGATGAGGCTTTTGAGTATCTGGACGGTCCCGTGCGCCGTCTGGCGAGCCTCGATACACCAGTGCCCTACGCAAAAGGACTTGAACGGGCTTTCATGCCCCAAGTAGACGACATACGCGACGCGATTCGATCGCTCGCTGAGTATTAGAGAAGGCTCCAGAATGAAAGTCGAAGTCATCATGCCCCAGATGGGGGAATCAATCGTCGAGGGAACGGTCGTGAGCTGGCTGAAGAAGCCAGGCGACACTGTGAAACGAGACGAGGACATTTTCACGATCTCAACCGACAAAGTCGACGCCGACATTCCAAGTCCGGCAGCAGGCGTGCTCCAACAAATCCTGGTCGAAGTGGGTGCGACGGTCGAGGTGGGTTCGATTGTGGCGTATATCGAAACAGATGCTTCAGCAGCTGCGGCCGCTCCTGCGCCTGCCCAAGAACCAGCCAAGGTGGCGGCTCCGGTAGAAGCGGCTCCGGTCAACGGCGGCTCTCCGCCACCAGCAGTCACTGCGGAGGCAAGCGCCCCCGCTCCGAAGGCGGGAAGTTCGAAGGAAGAGTTGATACGGAAGCGCTCGACGCCCCTGGTTCGACGCATTGCGCGGGAGAATCAGATCCACGACTTGTCCGTGGTTCCCGGCAGCGGCGCCTCGGGCAGAGTCACGAAGAAGGACATCCTCAAGTACATCGCAGACCGCGATTCAGCGCCTGCGGCGTCTGCAGCGCCCTCGCGGCCGGCGCCGGTCGCAGCGAGCGCGCAGCCCGCAGTGATCGAGGGGCCGAGAGTCCATGTGTACGACTACGATCGAATCGAGCCGATTAGCCGAATGCGAAGGACGATCGCGGACCACATGGTGATGAGTCGTCATGTTTCTGCCCACGCACAGTCCATTTGGGAGTGTGACTGGACTAAGGCGGCCGCCACACGCGCCCGACTGAAGCCGGAGTTTGCTGAGAAGGGAGTCAAGCTCACCTTCACCGCCATTCTGGTGCGGGCCGCGGTAGAAGGACTACAGAAGCATCCGATGGTCAATGCCGCGCTGGATGGTGACAATGTGGTCTTGCGCAGCCGTATAAACATTGGCGTGGCGGCCGCGATACCGGAGGGCCTCATCGTTCCGGTCGTCAAAGGGGCTGATGAGTTGAGCCTGTTGGGGATCGCGCGGTCGATCAACGACCTCGCGGATCGGTCCCGAAACAAACAGCTCAAACCCGCCGACGTCGAAGGCGGGACGTTCACGATCTCGAACCCGGGCGTGTTCGGAAGCCTCTTCGGAATACCGATTATCAACCAGCCTCAAGTCGCTATCATCGGTGTCGGGGCGATCAAAAATCGGGTCGTTGCCGACGACAGTGGCAGCATCCGGGTGGCGAAAATGAACAACATGTGTCTCAGCTTCGATCATCGAGTGGTTGACGGCGCCGTGGCGGATGCGTTCATGAATACGTTTGTTAGCTTCATCGAGAACTTCGAGGGCTGAACCAATAGGTGATGACCGTGTCAGATGACGATAACAGTTCCGATCCCTCTCCCGCTCTCTCGCTCGACACAGAAATCGTGCACGCCGGTGAACCGCGGCCGCGGCCCAACGGTACCCTGACCGTACCCGTCAGCCAGACGGCCACATTCACGTTCCGGGATACAGCGGAGCTGATCGCCCACTTCGAGGGCCGGCCTCATCGGCAAGAGTACGGGCGATACGGAAACCCTACGGTTGATATCGCCGAACAGAAGATAGCCGCTCTGGACGGCGCGGGTGCGGCCTGTTTGTTTTCGAGTGGTATGGCCGCCTTGACGACCACGATGTTCGCCATGTTGCGGGCCGGACAACACGTAATCTTCGCCGACGATTGCTACCGTAGGACGCGTCAATTCATCACCACGCTGCTGGCTCGATTCGGAGTCGAGCACACAATCGTGCCCGCGGGCGACTACGACGCGCTCGAAGCTGCAATCGTCCCGAAGAAGACCCGGCTCATTCTGGCAGAGTCGCCGACCAACCCCTATCTCTACGTCACCGACCTCGAGCGGCTTGTCTCCATCGCGAAGAAGCACCGGGTCAAGACCCTGATCGACAGCACCTTTGCGACCCCGATCAACCAACGCCCGATTGAGTGGGGTGTTGACCTCGTTCTTCATAGTGCAACCAAGTACCTGGGCGGGCACAACGACTTACTCGCCGGTTCGATCAGTGGCCCAGCTGGTATGGTTCAGGCCATAAGAGAGATTCGCGGTGTATTGGGCGGCGTACTCGATCCCCACGCAGCCTACCTTCTGATCCGCGGACTCAAGAGCCTTCATCTACGGGTTGCTCGCCAGAATCAGAGTACGCTCGAGATCGCTCGGTTCCTCGAGCAGCACCGTCACGTCTCGAAAGTGCACTATCCTGGTCTCGAATCGCATCGACATCACGAGACAGCTCGAGCGCAGATGACCGGCTTCGGTGGGGTCGTCAGCTTCGAAATCGCTGGCGACTTGGATCTGACCAGCCGATTCATCGACGGGTGTCGTATTCCTCAGATCGCCCCATCGCTAGGTGGTGTCGAGAGTCTGATAGAGCAACCTGCGCTGATGAGCTTCTATGAGCTTACAACCGAGCAGCGCGAGGCCATCGGAATCAAGGACAGTCTGGTTCGTATGGCTGTGGGGATCGAAGATACTGACGATCTGATTTCAGATTTGCGGACCTCCCTCGATCGACTCGACAAGGACGCAACGTAAATGCTCCGGCGGCGGCTCTTGTCTTTGCTGGCGGGCTCTCTTCTAGTCGTTATCTCCACCCAAGCCCTGGCCCATCAACGTGTCATGGGCATGTACCGAATCGATATCGACAGCGAACGACAGCAGGGTCGTTGGGCGATTCGTGTTGATGCCATCGACCTGGGTGGTTTTCTGCAACTCGACTCGAATGGCGACGAGGCATTGTCACTCTCTGAGTTCGAGAACGGCAGGGAAGCGATTCGAAACTACTCGGAACAGCGAATCACACTGGCTACTGACGGCGTCCCGTGCGAACTCACCGACTTCGAGGACTTTGTGCTCGACGACTTGGAGGACGCCTCTCTCATCGACATGAGGGGCACGCTCCAATGTCCGCAGCGGCTCGGCATTGTCGAAATCGGCAACGCGCTGCTCTTCGATCATTTGACTGCCTATCAGCATTTCGGCGTGGTACGGACCGTCGAGGGTGAACGGATAGAGCATATGTTCACCTTCGAGAATGCTGTGATTCAGGTTCGTGTCGGCGAGCCGGTCGAGCGTCCCGCCGACAGTGGAATGACCGACACGGATCAATCGAATGCGCCGGTTGTCGGACCGACGAGCGCGTTGCAACGAATTGGCCTCTTCGTCAAGGAAGGCCTGATTCACATCTTGATCGGCTACGATCACATCCTGTTTATTCTCGGGCTCGCTATTGCCGCGCGGAACCTGCGGCGACTGGCATTGATCGTGACGTCGTTCACCGCCGCCCACTCCATTACGCTCGCATTGGCCAGCCTGGAGGTCGTGACCGTACCGATCACAGTCGCTGAAGCGCTGATTGCCCTCTCCGTGGCCTATGTCGGGCTCGAGAATCTCGTGTCGAAGCCCAAGCGACGTGCGCTTTTGGCCTTTGTCTTTGGGCTCGTGCACGGGGTCGGTTTCAGCTCGGTACTGGCCGAGCGACTCGACGTCCTGGGGGCAGATGGCCACACCGTTCAGCTTCTCTTCGGCTTCAATGTCGGGGTGGAGCTCGGCCAACTGGCGATTGTGTGCGCCATCTACCCGGTCGTCGCACTGCTGCGGCGAAAGCAGAAGGAGCGGTTTCTCGTCGCTCCGACCTCATTGGCGATCCTGGTCTTCGGGGTTGTGTGGTTCTTCGAGCGACTGCTGTAGACGGAAACCCGTCAAAGGTGGGCCAGTTGATCGGTCGTAAAGGAGGCTGAGGGGTTTACCTTTTTAGACGGCGTGGTGGGCCGGGTCGGCGGTGTGGTGTAGGTGGCGGTGTGTCGCGTTCGTAGCCCCCTAGGGGCGTAGGCGAGTAGCCTGGGGTGCAGAACCCCAGGCTGCGTTCTAGAGCGTGCTGGGCATGAAGACGTTGTAGCCCTCGAAAATCTCGTTGGCTTGGTTGAGGAGTCGCATCGACTCGACAAGGTTTCCGAGGTCGCCGTCGAATCCGTAGTACTCGCTGTCCCGAACGCCGTCATTGGCCTCTAGAGCCTCATCGCGCAGGGTCTGCAACTCGTTGGCGCGTCGTACGAGCTCAACGCCGACGTAGATTCCTTCCTCGACATCGTCGTCGATTTGGTTGGGAATGGCCGCAGCGTAGACGAGTCCGTTGTCATCGGTAAAGGTCTCGAAATCGAAATCCTCACCCAACTCCGGCGTGTATCCACGACCGAAGATGTAGACGTTGGACAGGTCGAACCAACTCATATCGTAGTTGGTTTGGAAGTAAGCTGAGCCATATAGGATCGACAGCAGTCTCATATTGAAGTCGGAGCGGCCGTAGACACTCGTAAAAGGATTGAGTACCTCGGCGTTCTCGTCATCACACTCGGCCGGTGCGCCCGTAACCAAGTTACGCTGGACGACCGATTCGGCCTTACCGTCGTTCATGACCACGCAGTTTCCGATCGTGTCGAAGTCTTCGCGAGGCATGGCCCCAAAGAAGGAGGTCATCTGCTCGGGGAAGATCAGATAGATCGGAATCGAGAAGGCCGTTGAATCGGAAGACGTATCTTGGCCGATAATGTCGACGGTCGGCAGGACAAGCGCCATCATGGATGCCCACTTGGCCCAGAACCAGGACAGAATCTCGGGCTCTACGAAGCCCCAGTGGCCCAACTCGTTCTGCTCATTGCGGCGGAACTGCTCGTATCCGTAGCGACCGACGTCGGCTCCAATGTTGAAATAGTCGTTGTCGGGGTCGATGTTCTCTTCGATCTCGAAGTAGAACGGGGCACGGTAGTCGAGTTCCTCGTCGAGGTTGAGATACATCTCTTCCTCTTCGTCGTAGTAGTAGGTGCCGATGGTCGGCTGCGTGATCACGTTTCCGAGGAAATCGATCGCCGCGTATGCTGCAGTGGTAGCATCATCGCCTCCGAACTCGCTTCCATACCACTCAGCGCCTCGGCCTGCGGCCCGGATCAACCAGTGCTGATACAGCCGGGTCATGGGCATCATCGTGTAGTTGTACATTCTGCTGAGGATTGGATAGAGCCAGAGTCCGAATCCGGCGCGATCGCGTCGGAAGAAGCTGAGGTAGTAGTAACCCTCCCAGCTGTCGGCGACGTCCTGGTAGACTTCGAGGAAGTCAGCACCCTGATCGAAAACGGTGCACTCTGTCCGTGTTCCTCGGTAGTAGTCACTACAGAACCGGAAAGGAACGAGGACGTTCTCGCCGACCTCGCTCTCAGGAACCA
The DNA here is from genome assembly GCA_964503485.1 of uncultured Bradymonadales bacterium. Lineage (GTDB taxonomy): Bacteria > Myxococcota_A > Bradymonadia > JAFGEP01 > JAFGEP01 > CAZDBH01. The sequence continues at coordinate 11,855 of CAZDBH010000115.1, forward strand.
AGCGGCGGTCGTACATCGCGTCTACATCACCGTCAAACATGATCGGCAGAGTGGAGTAGTGATAGAACTCGTACCCGTGCTCGAGTCCTTGGTCTCGCTCTTCCTCCGTCAGGAAGGGTGTGTCCTGCGGGCTCTGATTGCGGCGAGTGATGAGATACTCGTCGACATCGTCGAATGTGATGATCGGGTTGTCGGAGCGAGTCACTCCAGACTGAGAGAAATCGTCGGTCTCGGGGTCGAAAATGACCTCGACCCGCAACTGGTGAGGCTGTGAGTTGAAGACGGTTCGAAGCTCACCGTAAACGTAGGCGAGCGCCGCGAAGTCGTACTGACCGAGTCCCGGCGCGTTGTTGTAGTACCGCGGCGTGTAGTCCATGACACTCGAGAACTGATAGCTGCGGATGTTGTTTTCCAAGAGGCCTTCGAGCATTTCGGCAGACCGTTGGTTGTACTCATCGAAGTCCTCACCACCTTCGCAAGAGGGCGGAGCGATGTTTCCAGAGAAGAAGCCGTTGTTTGCGAAGGTGATGGCATCTTCGTCACAGCGGTTGAAGGTCTCTTCCCTCAAGTCCCAGTAGGGTCGGTGGTAGTTGAGCGCGTCAAAACTACCGGAGAAGTTGTGCATCATGCCGAAGTTGTGGCCAATCTCGTGAGCCATGACGAATCGAAGCAGGCGGTTACGGATCGCATCCCACTGGATGTCATCGATTTCGCTCTCGCTCTTGCCCTCGCCCCTGAGAACTTCCCGTTGGGCTGCCAGCTCGGTGGACATACCGATCAGGGATGGATCCAAGACCTCTGCCATCATCACGCAGTCTTGCTCGGGTCCGTGTGTGAGAAACCGGTCGAGGCGAGACTCGAAATCAGCTGCGAGCTGAACGGGATCGCCGAGGCGAGAGATCGACAGGGTATCAATGATGTCCGCGGTGGGTTCACCAAAGGGACTCTCTTCAAGAGAGCTGATTCGGCTCTGGACCTCTGGGAACACCGCAAGTTGCTCTAGGGAGGTGCCCTCCAAGAGACGAAGAGGATGTACTTCGCCGAGGGAGCGCAACCGGAACTCATCCGGAGGTGTATTCAATACGGCCTGAGTCCTCGGTTGGAACAGATGTTCTTGAATTGCAGCATCGAGATGGTCGGCTCGTGCCGAAGCTTCCTGGATATATCCATAATAGAGGTCGTCGTCTGCGTCGGCTCGAAGGTCTGCGAAGTAGTCTTGGATGGTGCGTCCGTAGGCGTACTCTTCAACGTCGAGATCGCCAGAGATGATCTTCGAGATGTCCAGAGCGTACTGGGAAATCGTATTCATGGCTGCGCCGTAGATGTAAGCGCGGCCGCTGAGGATTTCGCCGGTCACCACATCGAGAGACGATGGTCCGTAGCCGAGTGGTCCGTCCAACTGCTCATGGTTGATCCAAACGGCGAAGCTGAATCGGATATCACCGATGTTCTTGACGGTTCCAGGGCGCTCGCAGTGGCCACTTTCGTAGCCGGCGTTGCTCGCTTCCCAGGGTCCGTCGGTTCCGCCTGGATTGTCGCAGAGGTAGAACATCTGGGGTACGTCATCGTAGGAGACTGTCGCCATTTCGGCGGGGTCAGTCGGGACGTCGACACCCTGGTAGGTGGCCACGATTCGACGGAGTGCGCTGTCATAGTCAGTCGCGATCTCGAACATGGTCGCCTTGAGTGACTCAGGGAACCCGTCGTTTAGGTAGTAGACGAGCGCCTGTGGCGTTCTATCTTCGTAGGGTAACACGTTGCCTGCTGCGTCGAGGTTGTTCTCCCAGATGTTGAAGCGGTTGGCCAAGTAGATTCGGCCGGAATCGCGTGCGCCATAGCGCTCGTCCCAGGTGGGGCGATGAGTCTGGAACCAGCCGAAATCGTTCATATCCCAGTCGCTGTACTCGCGAGGGATGTAGTCACTTTCATCAGTGATTTTGACCATTGAGGTCCGCACTTCGATCGTCTCGGGACCACAGGCGCTTCCCCACAGTGGGATACCGAACGTCAGAGCGCATTCGGTGTAGTCGGGCTCAATGACGTAGGTGTTCAAGACGTCGATGTACTCGACGTTACCGTTTGCGTCTCGCTCGACGAACCATGTCGGCTCTCCGCCTTCCTGTTGTGCGGCTAGGCTGATGTCGGCTGCGTTGACGAGTCCCATCATATAGTCCGAACCGGAATCGACGTTGTTGGAGCTCCAATTGATGCGAACGTAGTCTCGCTCGTACCAGGGACGGTCGGAGCCGTTCTCGGAAATCACGTTGGTTTGTTCGCCTGTGGCTGAGCTGTACTGACGCTGAATATCGAAGTGGGACTGGATCGAGAAGGCGATGACGGGGCGGCCGTGCTCGAACTGCTCATCTCCTGTTAGGCCCGCTTGATCGACGTTGAAGACGTCTTCGTGAGTACGGAAGCCGAGGAGGTAATCCTCTTCGATCTCGAACTCGACGCGCTCGGTTTGTCCTTCCAAGCCCACGAAACTAGAGATAGCGGTCGCGTTGACTCCAACAACGGTTTGTTGGACGTACCACTCACCCTCAAAGGCGGACTTTTCGAGTTTGTTCGGCTGTGTCCGGTCGATGTCTCCAACTTGCTGAGCGCAAGCCGCAAGGAGCGCGAGCCCCAAGAACGCGAAAAGTGTAACGAGTCGCTGGAATGTGGGTCGCATATCGAGACTCCTATTTCGATCCGTGGAAATGCTGTTGGAAGTGTACGCGCATGAACCTGAGCGGATGACCGTCGAGGCCACCCCGCCCCAAAAAAACTAGTAAGAAGCTGAGAGGCCGACGCTCAGCGAAGTCGCTGAGAGATTGCCTGTCTCGAGATCCCAGAATGGGAATCGGATACTCTGATTGTCGGCAGTCCGCGGCTGCTGTGAAGTCGACACGCTAACGCTGGCGCCGAAGTAGTCGAGGAAGGAGTAAGAAGCGGAGATGCTTCCGCTCATTCCTTGGCTGTGTCCGCGTCCAACCACAGCGTTCGGCGAGGTGAACTCGTCGTTGGCGGTGATTGTACCGTTGTCGTAGGTAAAGCTGTCGACGAAGCTGAAGCTCAATGAGGTCGAGAAGCCGGTGAACCAGCCATAGCTCAGTGAAAGAGAGTTCGAGAAGCTATAGGAAGACAGGACGCCCGTGTCGAGTGCGACTTGCGCCTCGCTGATGAACTCATTGCGACCATCGCGTGACAGAACGTCCAACTGATAGCTATCCAAGTCGGCAACAACTGTTGTGTCGCGGTGGAAGTTCTTTTTGAAACTGAAACCGTAGCTGATGCTCAGATTGCCGAAGGAACGCGACAGGCCAATCCCGGTGGAGATTGCAGTGCGAAGATTGGTGAACTGAGACATCTCGCTCGTGGGAATGCTACCGGAGATACTGCCGGAGAGGTTGATTCCGGTGAACTCCTCGTCGCGGAAGATCGAGCCGTAGCGAGCGCTGAGCCTCATGTCTCCGAAACGTCCTTCACGCTGCTGAACACTGCCGCCCGCCTCGGTGAGGTACTTCGAGAATCCAGCGCTGAGGGACAGGCTCAGGGAGTCGACCGGAGTGGCGTAGGATGCGCCGAAACCAAAGGACAGAACATCATAGTTAGTGACCGTGAACGAATCGCGGAACAACGCGCCCATGCTAACCGTGTTGGTCAAACTGAAGCTGAGGCTGAAGGGAGCGATGAGCGAACCGGCTTCTTCCTCGCCTTCCTCGTCTGCGAGGACAACTTCCTCGTCGGTTGCCTCATCGGCTTCGGCTTCGTCGCTGGCTTCAACGTCGGCCTGGGCGGCCTGGTCTTGTTCTTGGTCCTGCGCTGGCTCGACTTCGGCTTCAGCGACAGTCTCCTGAGCCACGGCCAGGGAACCAAACGAGAGAACAAGGGCGAGTATCGCTACCATCGAAAACAGCCGTTTCACTGTATAACTCCTCAAAAATCAGAAGCGCGTTTTGGATCTTGGGGCCGCGATCAACCAACGAACGATCGGGCTAACGAAGCACATAAAAGCAAGAACCGTTCCTGTTTGTGGAATCGTTCCCTGCACGTCGAAACCGGGAGCTTGCTCGGTAGTTAACTTTCTAACGAGGCGGTTCACGGTCAATTGCCCATCCAGGAGCGGGGGCACGCTACTCTCGGGCCCCGAGGGTGTCAATGAAAAACCGGCAGATTGGGAGGTTGGTGAATAACTACTGTACGGGTGTTGGCGTGCGAGCCGAAACGTCGTGCGGCGGATCGTGCTAGAGGGCGTCGGCGCCGCGTCCACTTCGAATGATCACGGCTTCTCCGTTTTCGAACGCCAGAACGGTTGAGGGTTCTGGATTGATCAGACCGGCGTCGAGGACCAGGTCGATGTCGTGGGGCCAGGTGTCGGCCACGGTCATTGCGTCGGATACGAGTTCGCCGTCATCGTCTTTCAGGGTGGTCGACAAAACGGGCATTCCGTGGGCTCTCAACAGGGCCTGAACGACGACATGGTCGGGGATTCTGACCCCGAGGAAGCGGCGCTTTGATTGGAGGCGTTTCGGCACACTCCTGTGCGCACCGAGTATTATTGTGTAGGGTCCTGGCAGGAGCTGCTTGACCACTTTGAACGCAAGACCGGGAACGACGGCGTACTCTTTGAGCATGTCGAAGTCGGGAAAGATCATCGACAGGGGTTTCTCGTGCACGGCCAGGATTTCTGTACTGTCGGCGTTAATCGAGAGCCGAAGCCGATTGAGGCGTTCAACTGCTTTCTGATCACCGGCGGATGCGAATACTCCGTAGGTGGTGTCTGTTGGACAAGCAACCAGCTGACCGCGCTGCAATGCCGCCGCGCAGTCGCGGATGTGATCTGAGCGAGGGTTGTATGGATCGATTTCTGCGTATTCAATCACGGCGGGCGGCTTTTAACTTTTCAAGAGACGGTGTGCAAGAGAACACAGCGGTAGTGCGTCGTCAAACGGTGTACACCAACCTATGTTGCGTGCGATTGTCTAGCCATGATATTTTCTTTGTCGTTTGTGGGGGCGAATGCCGGAGGCCGCGCTTGTGAAGAGATGCCCTAGCTGCTCAACCGAATACCTCGGAGATGAGCGGTTTTGCCCGAATGATGGTTCTCGACTGGACGAACTTGAGGAACACCTCGAACCCGAAGGTGAAGCCCAGAGTCGGATCAGTGAAAACTACGATGTCGAGGACTCGCTGGGTGTCGACCCCCTGGGCGAAGTGTTTATCGCGAGGGATAAAAGCACTGGCCAACGAGTAGCCGTCAAACAATTCGAAGACTGGGTCCTGGCTACCGGCGAAGGCCGCGGCCGCTACGGATCGGTTCTCTCGTCGCTCAAGACCTCCCCGGTCGACGGCATCCCGATGCTGCTCGATTACGAAATGGGGAGTAACGAAGCATTCGTAAGTACGGAACTGATCGAGGACGCGACCACCCTCTCGGCCTTCCTCGAGGAACATGAGATCCTCGCGCCAGTCGACGCGGTCGAGGTCACTCTCGGCATCCTCGAAGCGCTTGTCAGCCTCCACGAAAACGGAGTGATTCACGGTGGCCTGACACCGTCGAAGGTACTTTTGACTCAAGGACTCGATCGCAGTGGCGTCTATGTCACCGATCCTGGCCAGTTCGAGCTGTGGTTGGTCGAAAACCCGATCCAGGCAAGTAGGAAGGACCCAGATCGTTTCTTGGGAAACGCGCCCTACTACTCACCTGAAGCTGCACAAGGCAAGCCGCTTACGGTCCAGTCCGACGTGTATACGGCGGCGCTGGTACTCTATGAATGCCTGGTGGGCAAACCGCCGTTCGCCGCAAAGACCTTCGCCACCACCTTGAAGCGGCAGATCTACGAACGCCCGTTGCCGCCTCGACTGTTCCGCCCGGGCCTCAAGGTTCCCGCGGCCCTGGAATCGATAATCGACTGCGCGTTGGCCAAGAGCATCGAAGGCCGGTTTGATACCGCAGAGGCCTTCTTCAACGCGCTCTCGTCAGCCCACACGATGCTCGTCGAAGGCAACGAAGCGCCACCTCAGGTACCATCTGACAAAGCCATCCACGCTGCCGAGCAGCGGGAAGAAACTCGGGAAGAGAGCGCCATTGCTCACCTCGAGGCCGAACGAGTCGCCGGTTCCGAGTCGAATGACGAGGAGGAAGGCGATGAGGTTGAATCCACTTCTAAGGAAACATTACTCGATCCCATGTTGGTCGAGACCTCGATCGACCCGATGCTGGTCGAAACCGCGGTCGACGATGATGTCCCCGAAGAAGAGGCCGGCCTGATCGAGCTCGTTCCGACACCCACACTCGTAGACGAGACAGAAGACACAGAAGAGGCTGAAGAGAAAGAGGCATCCGACGGAACGGACACCGACGCAGACGCCGAGGTCGACGAAGCGGTTCGCCCAAGTCCCAGCGGCTCTGTCCGCACAGTCATGATGCCGGCCGGTTTCGCCAGCGAAGCGGTTGCCTTGGCAGAGGCGGAGAAGAAGAAGAGGGAAGAGACGGCTGCCGAACTGCGCGGCTCTACCGGGGCCGAAGAAGCTCTGGACGAATCCGAACCGGAAGAGGCGAGTGATAGTGCCGCCGAAGCGACTGCGTCGGCGGGTGCTGAGGCCAGGTTGTCCGATTCGGGCGACCCATCGGCGGACTCAGACCTCGTGGACCCCATGAGCTCGGTCGAGGAGGAAGCGGTCGATCAGACTGCCGAGAACCCGGCGGCTGATGTGTCGGCTTCGTCGATCGATGCAGCCTTTTCGAGTCTCAAGTCGACCGAGGAAGATCCACTCGAACAAGCCTTTGCTAACATCGAAGACGACCTATCTGATGATGCTGGCGACCAAGAGGCTGAAGCAACTGACAGTTCCTCGTCTGAGGACGAGGCCAAGGCGGCCGACGACAAAGGGAATTCGGAAGGTGACGCACCACAGCCGGAGGAAGCTGCGCCGAGCGGGGATCCGCTGGAAGATGCTTTTGCGGGAATCGAGGCCTTCGTAGACGATGAAGATAAAGCAAAACCCGAGAAGCGCCACACTACAGGAAGCGTCACGGGCGAAGCGCCGGCCCTGACGTCGCCCGTCGCTCCACAGCAGCGACTCCGCGCGATGCGCCACGCACTGCGCCAAAGGCAACTCGACGCCGCTGCCTCCGGGCGTATCCCGCTCGGGGAAACCCCCGATGCCGGTGAACCAATCGTTCGTGGCGAGACGGGCGAATTCAAAGGCTCTGATTCGGCGGCGGCTGCGGCAGTTAGAGACCCTGCCGAAGTCAGCGGAATCACTCGCTGGTTTTCGGCTAGTGTCGACGAGATACGCGACACGACTGAGGTCGAAGTCCCCTTCGTTGCCAAGAAATACAATCGTACCGTTGTCGGTGTACTGATTATCGGAATCGCACTCGCGATTGTGGCTATCTCGATTTTCGCCAGCAACCACGACGGAACCGATGAGAACGCTCAGGCAGATGCCGACACCGCCATAGAAGACGACGAGCCGGATGATGAACCGGACCCGACGCCTACCCCGCCCGCTCCCGACCTCGGCGCTCTGACCCTAACTGGCGCCCCGGATATCGGGGCCCCCGATGTGGACGCGGGCGCGGCCACCAACGACTCAGCCCAAGCGGATGCGGTTGCTACCAACGAAACCGATCCGGAACCAGAAGCTGTTGCGAATAACGTCGAGCCAGAGCCTGAACCCGAGCCTGAACCCGAGCCGGAACCAGACCCAGACCCCGACCCGGAGCAAGACGATCAAGACGAACC
>CAZDBH010000116.1:0-19523 GCA_964503485.1 uncultured Bradymonadales bacterium
GGCCTCTCCATGCTGTGGTTTTGTGGTGTTACCAGATAGCACCGCAAGCGGTGCGACTCTGGAAGGAACCGTGATTGTCGTTGTCGGGTCATGGCCGAGTCCATCGTCGTCCGTAACGCGCAGTGCAGCTACGTAGGTCCCTGCTGTATAGTAGGTGTACTCTACAACGGGTGGACTTGGTGGGTCGAAGGAGCCATCCCCGTCGAAGTCGAACTCGAATGTATCAATCGTTCCGTCCGAATCGCTGCTCGCCGAGGCGTCAAAGCGAACGGACTCGCCGACTAGAGGGTTTGTCGGGCGAGCGGAAAGCACCCCGACGGGCGACGGGAGCGTGCTTGTCGACCCGACGCTGACGGTCGTGGCCGTTTGGTGGCTAAGACCGTGGTTATCGGTGACTCGTAGTGTCGCAGTGTATACATCCGCGGTATCGTAGGTGTGCTCGACAACTGGGGCTGGACCGGTCAGGTCGAAGGAGCCATCCCCCTCGAAATCGTATGCGTAGGTAACAATCGTTCCGTCCGAATCGCTGCTCGCCGAGGCATCAAAGCGAACAGACTCACCGACCTGCGGGTTCGTCGAGTTTGTGGAAAGTATGGCGACGGGAGCGACTGGGATGGGGATGTTGCAGTCTGTGGGTGCCACACAGAACGGCGTTGAACTGTCTTCACAGTCGTAGAGCACGGTACCGTTGACACCAGTGATGGCGGTGGTCGTTCCGTCGGTCCAGACGTCGAGCAGATCGTGTCTTGTTCCGGAATCCGAGCGGACCCACTCCTCTCCGATACGCTCCAGTATTTGTCCGCGCTCTCCAACGGCGACGATCACGCCTTCGTCGCCGTCCAAACCCCGTAGTCTGCCTTTAGTTCCGGGTGGTGTTTCCAGCTGGGTCCATCCGGGCCCGGGCGTGGTCCCTCCGAACTCGTTGAAATGCAGCAGGAGTCCCTCAATCGGAGCCGAGCCCACCGACCGATCCCTCGTCCATCCGACTGCGTAGAAGTCGTTTACGGTGGTGCCCCATACTGCGCTCAGCGCGATTTGGTTGTGGGTGTGGGGTTGACCGTCCTGCCACGCGATGTCTGCCCCTGTGAGCGTGCTACGAGTCCATGCGTTGTTTCTTCGTAATGCGAATCCGGCGGTGCCCACTGCGACTGCGTCGCCATTGGAGAAGACGTGAACTGCGAGCAACTGCGACCGACGACTGCCGGCGGATACCCGGCTCCAAGCCCCGGCATTTGGATGCCGCGAACGCTCGACAATGACTCCTTGGTCGCCGACAGCGACGGTGTAAGAGTTGTCCCCATCCATATCGTAGAGCGGCACCGTTTCCACTAACGGGGTAGAGTGCCAGCCCATGCCGTTGAAGTGCATGATTTGTGGGTTTCGCGATAGGTTGTTGAACAAGCCGTAGAAGTCTTGCGGGCCGACGCCCCAACCGGCCTGCCCTGTGAGACCGAGGGTGTCATCAATGGGCAAAGAGACTGTTTCTTCGGTTACGCATTCCCCATTGAACTGGACGACTCGGCCGTCTTCACAGAAGGCCAAGACGTGGGATGCGCTCAGACCGAAGACCCCCCTGCAGGTAGAGCCCGAGGCATCCGCGACGAGCGCATACTGAGAAAAGTGGGCCAACATCGCGTCTACCGTGCCGCCCTCGGTGGGGTCGACCTCTACCCAGGAACTGATGGGTTCGAACGGTTGAGATGAATCGCGTCGTGTAATGACGTTGAGGTCGACAGGGGTAACCGAGGGATGCAGCTCGTCATAGGCGATGGAAAACGCCAGGCGTGCTGGCTCATCGAACGTCAAACCGTCGGGTTGGAAGTCAATGACTGACCCAACCAACCCATCAACCCACTCATCGGTGACTGAGAGTGTGATTTCCACGGGTTCGGACAGGGCACCTTCGGGGATGTCTAGCCTGATTCCGACCTGCTCATCTTGGATGACACCGCCCTCGATGCCGACGACTTGCGTTACAATCTCGGTAACTTCTGGGGGCCTATCGACGTCGGCGGGTGTCCCGTCGTCAGTCGTTGAGTCACTTGCGTCTGCGTCTCCGCCGTCGGCGAGAGACACATCTATTTCACTTGGGTCCTCGCGGTCATCGCCTGGAGCACAGGCCGTCAACATGATTGCGGCGAAGACAACAATCATTGCCAGGATACGTAGGGCGTGATGAGTCATTGGAACGAGTGACATGGTCGGTCTCCTGTTGGGGCTTCTGACGCCTCAACGGCAGCACAGTCTGTATTGCTCAGACAAGGACAGCCACCTGCTTCCCACTGACGAACTTCGAGGCGGCCAGATCGACCGTGTAGTCGACCGTGCAGCTGTTTGCATCGTCACAGTCACTAGGTCCACCTCTCGAACAGCTGCCTGGGTTTCCTTCAGGGATGGCTCCATCGCAATTCTCAGACTGAGTGGCCCCTGTGTCCGCCACATTTGCGACGTTGCTCTCAACGATCGAGTTGCCGCATATGTTCGTGCAGTCTGGATCCGAGATGGCGTCGCATCCAGCCGGGCATTCACCGTTTGAGACCGTGTCGCATTGGTGATCGTCAAGTCGTGGCTCATAGTCACAGCTATCGCCCGCTGAATCGCCGTCGGTGTCGAGCTGGCGGGGATTGTACATGTCGCGGCAGTTGTCGATGTCGCCACACACGTTGTCGCCGTCAAAGTCGTTGGCGGGATCATTCGGGCAGGTATCGATGTTGTTATGAATGCCGTCTAGATCGGCGTCCTCTCCAACGCTCAGGCCGAATGTGGGCTCGAAGGATTCGCAGATTGCGATGTGCCAGCTGGTGCAGGAGTCGGCGTACCAGAGACCGCTGGCGCCGTTGGCGTAAACGCAATTCTGTGCGTCGGGAGGACTTCCCGGCCAGTTCGAGTATGACGGTGCTGCGTTGTAGGGCTGCCAGAGGTAGCTTCCTGCGGCGGCGATGTCATTCAGGCCGATCCACGCGTTGCTGGCACCGATGCTCAAGGCGCTACTCACGTTTGACCACTCGGCTGCATCGTTCACCTTCATCAAGTGATAGTTGGACTCGGCCTGGCAGGCGGCGGCAGCCGCGGACCAGGTCTTCGCGCTCAGTGCGAAGTAGGAATGTCCGCCGTATTGGACATTCTCTGGTTCGCAGGCGAACGCTTCATCGACGAGTCCGTTGCCGTTGTGATCGATTCCGTTGCAGCGTCTGGGTCGGTCCGTAACGAATTGGGCGCAGTCGCCCCCATTATCGATGGACGTCTCATTGCCGTTTTGCTGCCCATCCGCGCACGAAAACTGACAGGAGGACCCATGCAGGCCTGCCCAGCAGTTGCAGGTCCCGTCGCCAGCGGACCTGTCGAAGCATGTTCCTCTGTCGGGCCCACCGCAGGCTTGGGAGTCGAATGTGGGGCAAGGCAGGCATGAGCTCCCGTAGCTGTTTGCGGAACACGTTGCGGCGCATGTGTTCGAGTCTCCACATCGCCCGCTGATGCAGTCGGCATCACTCGCACATTGCGCGCCATCGGGGAAGGTAAAGCAGCCTTCGTCGGGTAGGTTGTCACAGTCATCACTGATTCCATTGCCACAGATTTCGCGCTCGAGTCGCATGAGGCGACCTCGGAACGTGAACGAGCCAGCATTCAGATTCATGAAGTGCCACTGCCGGGTTACTTCGTAGGCGCTCTGTCCGTAGGCAGTCAACGGCGGATACAGGATGGTCCCGATGCTCAGGCTCGGTCGGTTTGTTCCGAAGTCGAGACTACTCCTGGCTGACCCGCCCTGTGCGTCGGTCATTGGAGCGTGGGCTGCCATGTCCCCTTCGAAGAGCGTGAGTTCGGCGGCGACGCCGCCTCCGACTTGAGATGCGTGGAACGATGTCAGTGTAACGCTGGGGCAGAAGATGCCGGTCGTCGTAGTCCAGATGTCCTGCGCACCGACGTTCCCACTTTCTTCATTTGGCGGCGCCTCACTTCGGCAGTCGATTGGCGCGGTCAAGGAGATCCCGTCGCCCGGTTGGTCGGATACAAGCTGAAAGGTCTCGGCTGGATTGGTCGAAAGATTGCCGTCGGTCGCCACGACACCCTCACACCAGGTGCCAGGGATTCCCGTATCGAGTTGTCCCAACCCAGCCACGTGTTCGTTGAGTCGCGCTGTGGCCGGGTCAACCATCCAGACTTCGAACTCGCCTGTTTCTGTGTTTCCAAAACCTTCGAAAGTCCCAACGGGGACCCAGGTACCGGGCTCGTCCCCGTAGAGCGAGCCAACATCTCCGGTGCCTGGTGCCTCCGATTGGGTTTGGTCGATCCCCGGCAGACTTTCTACGCATGACGCGATAAAAGCAGCCATGAATAATAGCAGTGTCGGCCATTGCAGATGGAGGGGAGGCAGGTGGAGGGGAATACCGAATTGAGTCGTGGTTCGCATGGCTAGTCCTACCGGTTATCGACAGTCTTCACGGTAGGTAGTGCGCCTGCACGGCTTCAACTTAGGGCCCCTTAAGTCGGCTATACCGACCGCATGCGAGCAGGCAAACCATTGATTCGGAACGGAGCTCGGACGGCTGGACTACGATTGGAACTGTTGCCTGAAAATGGAGCTAGATTCGCTCAGGGGCGTTCGTCGTCTAGTAGTCAAGTACGGTTGGGTCTGCGAGCACCAGAGGAACGTCCGGGTCGAGCCAGTAGCCCTCGCCCCGTTGACTGCACAGTACCCCCTTCAGCCCCGACTTTCTGAGAGAGTTGATTGCCACCGCGACTCTGTTGGCCGCTGACTCAGCGGCCACGTATTCGTCTGGCCAGGCCTTCTCGGCAAGTTCGTAGGTGCTGAGCGGGGAACCTGGGTTTTGGATTCGCTGCGCGACCAGTGCCAATACGACCTGAGCGTATTGAGGTCGTTGTTCGAAGTCGAGCCAGGGCTCGCCCGGCGGTCGAAACTTGCCGCCGCTAGCCCCAATCAACAGGAACTTGCCGCCGTGGTCGAGGGCCAAAGCGGCCGCGTCCGATCGCTCTTGGCTCGTCAACTGCTGGCTCATTACGGCAGCACACTGACGTATGACCCAAGAGCGCGCGGCCACCGAAGGAGCACCCCATGGGTAGTCGGCTCCTTCGCCTCCGACGACCATGGCTTCAGTCATACCTCGCAGCGCCGTTGCCCGGGCATCACCATCGGACCCAGGGTTCGCCAAGAGCGCCGCCGACGATAGCAGACCCTTTGGGGTCGTGCGCTGTTTGGTCTCGACGTCCTCAACACCAGTCCGACCCTGTCGAACCGCAATCAGTTTGCGCGCTGCCCGGAGCCAGGCCGACGTGCTGGGCTCAGTACATAGCCGGAGCGCGCTCTTGGCGACCCGTCCGGCGCGCTCAAACGCTTCCGTACGCAAGTGACACAACACGAGATAACTCTGCGCCTGGACTTGGGTTTGCCGTTCTCCTTTGGCACGACTGCGGGTGACCGCGTCCTCCAGCAGAGCCCTTGCCTGGCCCAGATCGCCCCGGTCACTAGCGCAGCCCGCCCTGAGCACGGCCACTGAAGCGCCGAAGTGATGTGCTACGCCTAGTCTGAGCGAAAGGTCGTCGAGCAGGGCTTCCGCCCGATCGAGGCGGCCGAGATCGAGATTCAAGGACGACGAGCGCAACATGCATCTGGCCCACGCGTCGCTGGCGCTCTCTGCTTCCTGTTCGAGGACTTTTCGAAGGAGCCCAATCCCATCCTCTGGTCGTCCAGCTCGACCCAGAGCCGCAGCGCAGGTCTCTGTGGCTCTAAGATTGAGCGTCGTGTCACGTTCTTCCAACCGTTCCAACAGACCAAGGGCCGCTGCACAGGCTTCATCCTTGCGCTCCAGACTCAACAGCGCGTTCGTGCGGGCGCTGGTCGCGGCGACCTCGAGCAACGAATCGGCGTGGCTATACGCGATTTGTTGCGCCCGGTCGGCATGCGACAGGGCCTCGGCTGCTCGCCCCTCACTCAAATGCGCTGCCGAAAGCAAGAGGGCTAACCGACTTGGAACGAGTGGGTCGTTTCCTAATTCAATTATGCGGCCTGCCTCTTCGGCCAACGAGAGGGCGTCTGGGCGAGCCTGCAGGAGTGCCACCTCCGCCTTCGCAAGAAGAAAATGCGCCCTGCCGACGGTGTCGTCCCCGACATCCGTTCTGACCGCGCCCATCACCCGATCGAGTAGCCGTTGGCGCTTGGCCGCGTTCCCGGTTTCCTGGTCTAGGCCGTCCAGCCCGACCCCGGCCAAGCGTACTGACGCCGAGTTGTCCTCTATCGGCCAGATCGACGACCCGCGTTCCACCAGGAGCAAAGAGGTCTCTCGAATCTCGCCAGCCTCCATTGGGCAGAACCGATCGAGTACGGCCATCAGGTTGGCGCGATCGGCTTCGAGGGCTGACCAATCGGCCCCTGGCCCCATCCATCCGGATTGAAGTCGTTCCCGAACACGCTCACCGAAGTACTGAGCGTGCCGTAGCTCGGTCGCGAAGCGTCCCCCGATCTCGTTGAGCCGTTCCTGGGAATAGGCGCGCACAAACTGGAGAAGCAGAAATCGTCTTTCAGGCCCATCGGCCTCCGCCGCGAACACCAACGACTTCTCAGTCAGGGCCTGGACTAGATCGAGCTGGTTCTCAGTGCTGTCTATTACCGCTTCGGCGGCGCGAAGAGAGAAGCCACCGCGAAAGACTGAGAGCTGAGCGAGTGCGGCCTGCTCCTGTGGTTCCAACAGTTCCCACGACCAATCCAGCGTTGCACGAAAACTGCGCTGCCGCTCTGACACGTCGCGTTTGTGCGTCGACAACAGATCGAGTCTCTGATTGAGTCGACCGAGCAGGGAATCGACCGACAAGACGCGAAGTCTGGCCGCCGCTAGCTCAAGCGCAAGCGGAAGACCATCCAATTGTCTGACCAGTTGGGATACCGCGGGTAACTGGTCATCGCTAACGGTGACACCGCTGGCGGCGGCTCGTTGGATGAAGAGCCCAATCGCGTGATTGTGTCGAAGCTCGGCTCTGTCAGTTACCTCGCTAGAGGGCACCTTCAGGGGAGGCACATCGAGAATGTGCTCGCCGTCGAGGAGTAGTGGCTCCCGGGTCGCAACGATGAAGGCAGCCTGGCTACCGGGTGTTCTACGCCAGCGGTCGACCCATTCGGCGCCCCAGGGAAGGAGGTGCTCAAAGCCGTCCAACACGATCCAGATCGGACGCTCACTCAGGAGAATATTGGGTATATCGCCGCTGCGCGGATCAGGGGTGCCGCCGAGAACCCGACACACAGCGTCGCTCAATTCCTCCGGTGAAAACACGTTGCTCAGGTCGGCCCACGCGATTGAGCTCAATGAGGCTGAGGAACTCTGTGCGAGTGCATTGCACAGAGCTGTCTTGCCGACACCTGGAGGTCCAACGACACTAACGAGTCCGTGGTTTGACACCAACTGCTCAAGCTCAGCGAGTTCGGCATTTCGGCCAACAAACGTGGCGACTGCTGTCGCTCTGAGGAAGGGTGGTGGCATCACGACCCGCAATATGAACTACGTGCGATGACTCAGCCTAAGCGAAGTGAGCGGGGCGTGGCAATAGTCTGGATTGGCCGAGAATCGCTCCAATCTTGCTGAGATTTCAATTTCGGGTCGCCCAGGGTAACGTAATGGCGGAGTGACAAATGCCAAGCCCGATCTTCGAAGACCGTTTTGAGGTCCGCCAGCGTTTGGGGTCAGGAGGCTTCGGTGAGGTCTTCAGGGTCTACGACCGCAAACACGACCTAGAGGTGGCACTCAAACGACTGCATCATTCCAGCCCTCAGGCCCTAGCTCTCTTCAAGAACGAGTTTCGCTCACTCTGCGAAATCACCCACCCGACTCTTGTCGCCCTCTATGAACTCATCTGTGGCGAAGATGACTGGATGGTGACGATGGAACTCGTGCGTGGCCGTTCTTTGCTCCAGTACGTGTTTCCCGAATCGGGTGCCGTTGGCGATGAGACGGAACTGACGACATTGGCTCACGGCTCGTCACCGGAACCAACAATCCAGCCGAAGTCGACCGCGTCGAGCCTAGACCTAGAGCGCTTTCTCGCCATCGGCCGCCAGCTTGTCGAGGCGGTTGGCTGCATTCATGGAGCCAGTAAGCTCCATTTGGACATCAAGCCGTCCAACGTGATGGTCGAGGACGGCGGCCGTCTCGTTCTTCTGGACTTTGGGCTAGTCACCCCACTGCTCGCATCGGGTCGGACTCAGGATGCGGTTTCAGCGGGAAGCCCAGCCTACATGGCGCCTGAGCAATTTGGCGGCGAAACCGTGACTGCGGCGGCCGATCTGTACGCGGTTGGGGTTGTAATCTACGAAATGCTCACGGGTACCCTGCCCTTCACAGGATCGGCCTCAGACGTAATGCTGCGGAAGATGCAGCACGCGCCCACTCATCCGTCCGAGCTCAACTCGCGGATTCCGCCCGCCTTGGCCAACGTAGTGTTTGGGCTCCTGAATCCAAGGTCTGAATCTCGCCCTTCCTTGGCAGGACTTCGAAGCATCCTTGAGGGATTGCACCATCCGCAACCTGCAGCTTCATCGCTTGCGCTTTCGGCCCCGCACACCGCTCCGACGTTTGTCGGCCGAGAAGAACAGTTAGATCAGCTCGCATCAGGCCTTTCAGACGTTATCGAGCAAGGGCGAGCGAAGCTCATGGTCGTGAGCGCTGAACCGGGAGGCGGCAAGAGCAGGCTCTTGAGTCAGTTTCTTACATCTGTGCCCTCTACTTCGGCGAACACTATTATTGTCCGTGGTCGCTGTTTTGACCGGGAATCAGTCCCGTTCAATGGACTGGACGTTGCTATGGGGGAACTGGTCCGAGAGCTTGCCACGTACCCAATCGAGCGGCTGAACGAGGTCTTGCCTCGCAGGAGTGCGGCTCTGTTACAGCTCTTCCCAGCCTTTGCGCGACTCATCCCTCGAAGCCCGACTGATGACTATGTGCTGGCCGCAGATCGAGAGGCTCTGCGGGACAGGGCGTTCGCCGAGCTCGTAGAACTTCTCCGAAACCTGACTGAACGCGTGACGCTCGTTTTGGCATTGGATGATGTCCAATGGGCGAGTCGGAATACACTGACCCTGTCGCGTTATCTGATCGCTGCACTGGAACAGAGTCCTGTTCTGCTCATGCTGGCGACTCGACCCATGGAAGAGGACGGTGGGGACCTGGAGAAGTTCTTCAGGGTCGACGAGTCTGAGCCAGTCGAGTGGATCCATCTGCCAGCTCTTTCTGACGACGAAAGCCTCCAATTGGCCAAAGCCGTATCGGCGGACGACATCGTGGCGTCCGCCCACTGGGAACGCATTCTGCGAGATACCGGCGGCAATCCGTTCTTCCTGTCGGAAGTGCTTCGGTATGGCTCGTTCGGTGAAGAGGAGTCGTCCGTCGGGGGGCTGGACTCACTGCTGCGGCGGCGCGTTGCGAAGCTTGACGGACCACTTCGCTCTATTGTGGACGTCCTGGCGGTCGCCCATCGCTCCATTCCAATGACTCTGCTGGATCAAGCCTGTGGGGGGCCTTCGTTCCCCCATTTGGTCAAACTGTCAGCACAACATGTCACTCGAACGTATGGTGCGTCTGCCGACCAGGTTGGTCTGTACCACGACCACATACGGATTGCGCTTCTGGACTCGATGGACGAGGTGGTAGAGAAGGAGACCCACGCGGCCCTGGCGGACGCGGTTCTTGCCGGCGAAGACCCCAATCCAGAGTTTTTGTATCCCCACCTGGCGGGTGCTGGACGCTTGGTGCAGGCTGCTGAATACGCCTTGATGGCCGGCGAGCGTGCAATGACTGGCTTGGCTTTTGCGCAAGCGGCTCACTGCTTCGAGGAAGCAGTACAATTCGACTCGACGCTGGACACTGCCGAGTTGAACCAACAGATTGGAAAAGCGCTGGCTGGAGCGGGACTGACCAGGGCTGCTGCCGAGTCGTACCTCAAAGCTGCAGACGCCGAGGACGCGACTTGGCAAATCCAGTTAACATCCCGCAGCCAAGCCGCTCAACAGCTTTTCTCATGCGGTCGGGTCGAGGCCGGTACCACCCAAACCCAGCTTCTAATGAGGTCAGCCGGTCTCCCGTGGCCAGGTGGAATCACGGGTCTCCTTGGTGGAGTTGCTGCCACCAAGCTTCGCGGGCTCTTCCCAGCCCGTCGCTCGGCTACTGAGTCGCCGATTTCAGCCGAACTCGACGCAAAACTGGATGCAGCCTGGGCCGCTGCAATGGGACTGAGTACCTCACTCATGGCCTGGGCTGGCTACTATCAGATTCGGTATGAGGAACTCGCGCAAAAGTCTGGCCATCCAACTCGCCTCGCCCATGCCCAGGCGTTCAAAGTTGGCCGGGCTGCGTTTCGAACCAGCCCGCGCGCACGCCACCGAACCCAGCAGATTTTGGAGCGGTTTCACGAAGCAGCGGTCGAGCTGAACGACCCGTCCGTTCTCAGCGCCTACCATTTCTCGAAGGGAATGGCGGGTCTCCTGAGCACAGAATGGGGGTCTGCGCTCGATGCGTTCGATACCGCTGTAGAAATACTCACAACCCAGGGAGATGGCAGCCAAAACGCAATGCTCGCCGTAGCAGAAGCCCACGGCCACGAGTGCCGATATCTTGGAGGCCGGTGGCGAGACCTACCGAAGCTGCTCCCGGCAGCGATCGAACAGTCGCGTAACCGGAACGACTGGTGGCGTGAGGTGTGTTTCACAGCCACTCAAGTCATGGGACAGTTTCTTGTCAGTAACCAACCAGAGCGTGCCGAGGAGGTATTGCGAAACTTGGAGGAACGATGGCCTGACTCCGATTTGTCATACCTGCGATTCATGAACAGTGGGGCCTGGTTGGAACTTGCGTTCTATCGGAGTCGACCCAGCCGAATCATGGAACAATGCCAGCAATTCAAGGCTCATGGCAAACCACTTGGGCTGGGCTGGAGTGCCCTTGGCAGGGCGCTGATGACCAATCAGTTTGGGCGGGCATGGCTTCTTCGAGCAAGTTCGAGCAAAAGGCCGAAGTCAGAGCTGAGAAAGGCGCTCCGGTGCGCCAAACGACTGAAAAAGATCCCCCTTGCGCAGGCGCAGGCAAACTACCTATCTATCGCAGCCGGAATCGCTGCAGTGCAGCGGCGCACAGAGGATGCATCGAGCCTGCTAGAACAGCTCGAAACTGCCTACACGAACTCGGATAACGTCGGTTTCTCCGCTCTGGCTCGATTCCGCCGAGGTCAATTACTGGGCGGTGAGATCGGCGCTCAACTGGTGGACACTGCCCAAGTCAGGTTGCGGGAACAGGGCGTGGTCAACCCGGATCGTTTTGCCGGGCAGATTCTACCGCCTCGACAGTGGTTGGGGTGATCCAGGCCGCACCAGCCTTCGATGCCTAGGCCCAGCATTCGGCCCTTGCAGCGTGTGACATTGATGGGCCAGAGAAGCCCTCTACCGTGAGCACGACACCACCGAGTCTGTTCGCCAACGAGTTGACGCAGTCCCAGGGCGAATCCTCTGGAGTGAGAGAGTCCGACGCGACTACGGTAAGTACCAGTTCGCATTCACCCAACATCTTGGGCAGGTCGCGCCCGTCGGTCTGCTCTCCATGAAGTGCCCTGCTAAACGCTCCGACCATCATCCGGTCAAAGCGATCGCTCGGCGATTGGCGAATGCAGGCCGACACTCGAATCGAACCGGAGTCGAGATGTACCGTTAGCTCGGGGTCGCCGACTAAGTTACTCGAGCGTCGAACGTCGAAGAAACCCGAAACGGTGTCGAACGCGCCAACGATGTCGGGTGTTGAACAGTAGACTGTCGCGATTCTGCGCATGGGTGCTCCCTCAAATGTCTCACTGTCCAGGCTACTGGTCCTACCGAGACGAGCCTAGCTCCCATTATTTGTGACTGTGATTGGGCCAACGGGTCAAAGGTCGACCCGCCGTCCCGTTCTGAGGTCGTCCAGCGAGTACCGCGTGCCGCGCCAGACGATACCGTTCTGGCGATGACACACGATCGCGGATCGCAACAGCGCCCAGGACGTCAGGAGCACCCCGAGTGGAACGAAGATCTGAGAGAAGAGGGGGCGCTCCAGCTTTTTGTGCACAACCCAGGCAGCGGCCAGCTGCGATCCCAGAAGGAGGGAGCCAAAGCCGATCCAAACCCAGTGCGACAGCCCCTGTAGAAAGAGCGCTGGAATCCCCCCTAGGATTGCGCCAATGCCAACGAAGAGCGCCACCAACTTCCGCGGGTTGTATTGGGCCATCGCGCCGTAGAAGTTCTTTTCGAGGCCACGAATAAGCCCACCGACTGAGTCGTACCAAGCGACTTTCACGTGGCCCTGGCCCAGAAGTGCCCGCCCGCGAGCACCGGCCCGATGCATCATGTATCCCAGGCCCACGTCGTCGGCGACTTCCATCTTGAGCCAGTGCCAACCCTCACTCTTGTCGAATGTGCTCCGGCGCACCAAGTTGAAGGCCCCTACCCCAAGGAACGCGTCGGACCCGTCGTCACCAATCTGGTCGGCTTTGACGACCAACAGCAGTGTCATCCCGAAGTAGACGACCGCGGCGTTCATCAGCGTTCCGCGTGTTTCGAGGTTGGGTATCACGGTGAGGTGATCGAGACCGTCGTGCAGGCAGAGCGCAACGCTTCGAGTCAGTGCGATGTCACTGAAATGAATGTCTGCGTCGGTGAACAACAGCCATTCCCCAGTGGCCGCTTCTGTTCCGCGATTCAGGGCATGGACCTTGCCGAGCCAACCCTCGCGCAGCGTATCGACATGTAGTGGAACGACCCGATCGTCGCGTTTGCTCACTGCGTCGAGAATGTCTCCCGTTGCGTCGTCCGATCGATCGTTGACGACGACAACTTCGAGATTGGGGTACCCGCTGGCGAGTATCGTATCGAGCGCGTCCTCAATGTGCTCGGCCTCGTTGCACGCCGCGATAACGACGCTCAGCTTCGGCCAACCGCCATCAGCTGGCTGAGGAGGTGTCAGTGACTCGAGCTGCTGCATACGCAAGAGGATCTTGGCGGCGCCCACATAGAATGCACTCCACAGCAATGCCGCGGCTATCCCCCAGATGGCCAACACCCAGTCCACGTGTGAGTCTCCTCCTCAGACTGAGAAGGTCGATCGGATATTGAGGGAATGCAAGGGCTGTGCTCGCGATCTCTAGCGCCGGGTACGGGGACTGAAACGGAGCGCCATCCAGCGCGTGAACGTGGTGACAAGGCTCGCCCAAGAGTAGACGGTCGGGTAGATGACTCGGCGGCGGCGTGAGACCACTGCTTTACTAATTTTCCGGGCCAACGGAGCCGGATGGCCGACCGGCATGACTCGAGCCACTCTGCTTGGAACCAGTTCGGACCGGGCCCGCTTCTCGAGTTTGGAATGCACCGGACCGGGATAGACGGTGACGACGTGGACGTTGAATTCGGCCAGTTCGAGGGCGGCGATCTCTGATGCCATCGCGAGCCCGGCCTTTGCCGCGCCGTAGTATCCGCAGCCTCTGAACGGCGCCAATCCTGCCATACTGCTGACGTTCACTACGCATCCGTGGCGTGAGTCCACCATGGAAGGCACAATCAGGTTCATCAACCGAAGTGGACTCAACAGGTCCACGTTGAGCATCCCTTCGCCGTGGCGCCAGTCTGTACTGGCGAAGCTCCGCATCGCCATCACCCCAGCGCAGTTGACGAGTAGATCGATCCGTCCCTGATCTGATGTGATCGACCGGCAGAATGGCTCCAACTGATCTGAAAATGACAGGTCCAACGAGTGCGTGGAAATTGGGCCTCCAGTACTCTCACTACAGGCGATTAGGCCCCCGCCGTCGACGTCAGTCAGAGACAGGTGAAGATCGGGATATGTGGACCGTAGGGCGTGTGCGATCGCCGAGCCGATTCCTCCAGCGGCCCCCGTAATCAATGCATGTTTGTAGACCGTTTGTTGATTGCGCATTTGGTGCTCCTTCGCTACCTGCTGCCCAATCGAACCCTCCCACAGCTTCAGCCTTTGCGCGCCTTAAGCTCCATTAGAACCTCTCGAAACGAAAGCGGCGACTCGCCTCTGAATGGGGGCCTCATCCCGATTTCCCGAGTTAAAGGGGCCTAAGTGGCGTGCCTGACTCCCGATGGATAGCCTTGGAGTCAGGTGGAATCGGCAGATGATTGACGGGTTCGCCGAGCAGACGCGGCGAACCGGGTACCGGCTACCAGGAGACAGGGACAATGGCCCTCGAATCGATCAACAAACCAGTCGTCGTATTTGGAGGCACAGGTCACTACGGACAGCAAATCGTTCGTCGCCTGTTGACCAAAGATGTCCCGGTTCGGGTGGTGAGCCGCAGCGCTGAGAAGGCTCGGCAGACGCTGGGACCCGATATTCAAGTGGTCGAAGGTGACATCACCTCGGTGGAGGTGGTTCGTGAGGCCTTGGAGGGCGCAGCAGCAGCCGTCGTCGCGGTCGCGGCCATGACGCGGAAGCTTATCAAAAGGCGAGAAGCCATCGAGCGTGATGCCGTCTTGTCGATCGTCGACGAAGCAGAGAAAGCTAAGCTCTCCAGGTTGGTCTACATCTCTGTGTATGAGATCGACGTTGCCTTTCTAGAGGCCAACAGCCTCCTCGAGATGGGAAAACACCATCTTGCGGTGGAAAAGAGACTGGCCGAGACAAAGTTAAACTGGACGATACTCGGCTGCTCGCCGTCATTCGAGTTCTTCTTCACATTTCTAGAAAAGGGCGCAGTACCAGGTAGGGGAGTCCAACGCAATCCGACCATCTCCCCTGAAGACCTGGGGGAAATCTCAGCTCAGGCGGTTTTGAGAGACGACTTGGGTGGAAAACGGTTCCGAATGACCGGTCCCGAGGCACTCTCTTTCTGCGAGGCCGCTGATCGCATCGAGAAAGTCACAGGCTGCCCCATCAAGTACCGCCATATTCCGTTGGGCATGGTGCGATTCGTCTCAATCCTGGCAGCGCCATTTACGCCATTTGTTCGTTTTATTCATCGCGGCATGACACTCCACGACCGGTTCCCAGTGCCTCTCGCCGATAAGGTCCCGGAAGACCACAAAAAGCTTTTGGCAACGTTCAATTACATCCCGGTCACGTTTGAGCAAGCTGTCCGCGAGAGGTTCACATTGACCTAGTGAGAGAAGGCAGTCTCCCGAGGCAGCCTGTCACGAAAAAGAGGAGGTAGGAAGGAACACAACAGACTGAAGAATGGAGCAGATTCGGAGGGCTTGGGTTCAAGACCCGCCCCCAAAAAGAGGTAACATGATGTGTTTGCAAGATAGACGAATTGGATTATTGGTTGCTTGTTTCGTCGTGCTCGCTGTGTCCGTCGGCTGCCAACCGGAACCCTGGGAAAGCGATGTCGCTCAAAGCGAATGGAACAGCCGCTCTTTCGACGACTACAGCTTCGTGTACGAGGAAAACGGGTTTGCACCCAACTTTTACGGCCCAGTTGAAATCACTGTTGTCGACGATGAGGTCTTCTCTGTTGCGCCGCTGAACGATGGCGTGGTCGTCGAGCCGAGCGCTGTACAGAACTTCCCGACCATGGACGACCTCTTCCAGCAGATTAGAGAGGCCGAGGTCTCCAACGTCACGCTGACAGTCGTCTACGACCCTGAACTTAGCTTTCCCCAATCTGCCTCATTCGACTCCTGGAGTGAGGGTTACGGTTTCACGGTCAGCGACGTCGTGGCGTACGAACAAGCCGAAGACGAGTAGATCGGGCCGTCTCCCCGCCCCCACGGTACCTAACCGATGGCTCAATCCGTCTCGCTTCTCCCATCCTCGGCTGAGCCCACATCTCCCCTTGCCAAGCGGTGCGATGGGTGTAGGATGCGTCCGTCACCCAGCCCCTAGAATCAGGAGGATACGATGTCCACCACCTGGAAGATTCTCGCCTTTTCGCTCGCTTTCTCACTCGTTTCGCTCCCCAATAGGGCACAAGAGGATGAAGGTGAGCCAGAAACAAGCGACGAAAACAGCAACGAGACGAGCGCCGAAGAGACCGATCGGCCCATCGCCCCATCGACTTGGCGACCCACTAGCGGATCGCTATATGGAAACACGTCACCGCAGACCCAGACCTCAGGCGGGGACATCGAACTTCGGGGTGCACCCACTCAGGCTGTTGAAGAGGACGATGGCAGGACCCCACTACTCGTCTTTGACCTCGCCTACGAAGACGGCATCACGTTCCGCGAGGACTACCAACGGCGTTTCGAGACTGGTTTCTGGGCTGCTGTCGAAAACAGCGAGCGATTTCGGCCGATGAGTCAACGCAATCGGCGACGGGCGCTGCGCGACGCCGGCGTACTCTCCCTCGGCGAGATCGATGCCGACAGGGCCGAGCAGATCGCGACCCAGATCGGTGTGGAGTACTACCTCGTGCCTCGCATAGAAATCGAGAACCGACGGAACTATCGAATCGTCATCATTCTGGGCGAAGCTGGCGAAGGTGAGTCGGGGCGAACCGAGCATGCAGTAACCAGCGGTCGCGTAATCGATACGGTCGAATCTCGACTGCTTCGTACCACCCGTGAAGCCGTAGCAAATCCCGAAAACTGACCCGGGGCGAACCTGTCACCGGGACTTTCTAGAACTCAGGTTGTAACTCATGAGAACGCTCGAACCAGTGCCACAGGCGCTTGTTTTAGACGGGAAGACGCAATTCGGCACGTTTTCCTCACCAATGCCGTTGGTCAACCCGACCGACGCTGACGCATTCGAGGGAGTACCTTTCTCGAAGCGCTGGCAGCATCTGCGTCTAAAAGAATGGCAGGCATTCCAAATTGGAAGTCCACGCTATTTTGTGAACGTGGCCCTCTTCAATGCGAAGGCACTGGCCCTCGTTCAGGTCAAACTCTTCGACCGAGTTTCGAAAACAAAAGTGTTGTACGAACGAAAAGTGACGCCCTGGTCGTTTGCGCTTCCAACCAACATGCTCGATTCAGTCGCGTCATATCGGAGCAGGGGGTGCTCCGTCACCTTCAGAAATCAGTGGGCAAAAGATCGGGTCGAGGTTCATCTCGACATCGCCAAGACCAAGTCATCGCCAGAGATTTGGGGTACCTTTGTCGGCGATACCGAGGGCTGCACACCTCTTGTCGTCAGCCAGCCGTTTGCAAAAAATCGAGGCATGTACTCCCAGAAGGGCCTCTTTCGAGCCCGAGGTGACCTTCAGATTGACGGTAAGCCCGTGATCTTTGGCGAAGATGAGAGCTATTGCCTGATGGACGACCACAAGGGCTTCTACCCCTTCGAAATGAAGTGGGACTGGGTTACCTCGGCAAAACGCCTCGAGGACGGCCAACTGATGGGCTTCAACCTGACCAAGAACCAGTGTATCGACCCGGAGGCATACAACGAGAACTGCCTCTGGATTGGAGACAAAGTTCATCTGCTCCCACCCGTGGTCTTCAACCGAAAGACAGGTAGCCCGGAGGTCTGGGAAATCCGAGATACTCAGGGACGAGTCAAGGTCGACTTCGAGGTTCAGGTACCCGGGCCAGTCGATATCAATGCCGTGGTGATTCGCAGCAAGTACCGAGGCCCCTTTGGGACCTTCAGCGGGACACTCGTCGACGACGAAGGCACGGCCCACAAAGTCGACGGCATGTTCGGAATGGGCGAAGACTTCTACCTTCGCTGCTAGTCCTCGTAGCGGCAGGTGGGCCTGAAGCCGTCAACCCAATACCCACTGCGAATCTGCAACCCGTTGAAATAGGTTCCGTCGGAACAGCTGGCTCCACCATACCGTTCATAGCGACCCGAACGGCTGCCACCGATTCGCCCGTTACTGACCGAGCGCATCGTTCGATTGCCTGTCTGCGGGTCCTCGCAGTTGATTCGATAGACGCGATGGACCGACCGGTCGTAGGTGGCGTACAGGTCGGTGATGAAGTAGCCCGGAGGACACATCACCATTTCTGGTGGCAGGAATCCGCTGTCATCTCGCATCTCAGTGGACGCAGTCTCGTTCATGAAGCGATTCAGATCGCCTGAATCGAGGTCGCCATAAGCCATCGTGAAGTTGGTGTCGCGGCCACCTGCAAGAATAACCCGCGAACGGTCCAGTTGGTAACGCAAGGGCGTGTTGTGAGGCACACAGACGAGGCCGAACGAGCCCACCGCGTCGGTCGCGTCATTGGTGGTTCCAATGACACCAGCCGCCAACATATTCGAGGGACACTCCAGACTCCGATAGTTGCCTCCCCATCCGCCCAGCCACCTCGTGTACTGGCTCGAGTCTCGGCCGAGGCTGTAAGCGCTCGTTCCCCCCTCCACGTATTGATCGGATTGGTTGTTGATGTAGCTCCCGATGTTGCCATTGGGCCACCAAGATGAGTCGTAATACGTATCGTAGGAACACCCGCGCTCACCCGCCAGATTGGCCCAGGTGAAGTGTCCCTCGACAACGCCAAACACCGTGTGGTCGGTCGCGTCAATCAACGCCCCGCCCGACGAACCACATCTGGTGTCTGACCCGCCATAGTGGAAGCAGTGGTCGTTGTTGTTGGGGTTCCACGGATCCCAGTCGAAGCAGGTGCCTTCTTCATCAGAGACCCACCCGTTGGGAGACAGCAGCACATTCTCGGCGGAATCCGGGGCTCGGTCGTTGACCGACAACACATACATTTCGCGGTCCTCGGGACGCTCACCCACCCGGATGTTCATGTGCCCCCAAACGTGACCCGGATAGAGGTCGAGCTGGATAGTTTGGGCGTAGATTCCGCCGCTTGATTCTGTCCAGGTGACGCGGTTGGGATCACACCACCAGTAGTCAACATCTGCGTCGTCAGTCTGGTCGTATCGACGGGCGCAGTTCCAGTTGGTAAAGACCCACTGAGACAGACTGTTGGCCGTGCTTGACGGCACACCGATATCAATGAGCCGTTGACGCGCGTCAGCAATCGCTCCAGCGGTCTCCCCAGCGGTCTCGCCGATACGCCCAAATGAGGCGTTACTGGTCGAACCATTCTGATTGCAGTGCTCCGCTGTCACAATCACCTCGTCGTCGATCAAGAACCCGCTGCAACCGACCTGAGGTAGCTTCGCAGCCGCGCGGCCATAGCGAGTACCAACCCAGTAAACCGGGTCATCCTGAAACTCTGAGATTGGGGCCCAGTCAGCCTCTCCCAAGATGATCTCTTGCGACTGGGAACTGAGATCGGACCCACCGGATTGCTCGAAGGCTGTCTCTTCGAGATCAGCTTCGGTACAGCCGACTACAGAAGCCAGCGCAATCAGCGCAACGGAACGAGACAACGTACTGTCAAACAACATTAATTTCACGTCTTTCACCCTCTTCAATAAGTCCGAGTCTTTTCTTCTTTTTTGGAAAACTCTCTCGCGACGAGCCACAACGTGCGCGCGCGCCCCCCCCTAAAAAAGGAGAATGCAGCAGACAGAGGGACAAATTCGAGACCCAAAAAGTGGCAAAAAAGGGGAAAGGAGAAAGGGAAAGGGAAAGGGACAGGGAACGGGAAAGGCAAGGGGAATGGGAAAGGGAACGGCAAAGCG
>CAZDBH010000117.1:0-19404 GCA_964503485.1 uncultured Bradymonadales bacterium
ACCTCTCTGTGAAGCGGGGCGAATATGTGGTCAAAATACCCCGCCGATCATTCAAACAAATGGTGGACTCACGCTCCCTCAGGGCGCCGCTCGTACGATAGGTCCCGAAATGCTCACATCGATCGACGACGAGCACGGCCCACAGTCTCTCGTCTACAGCATCACGGTTTTCCCAACCCACGGAACGATGAGACTGAACGGCAACGAGATCGACGGAGGCTTCACACAGTCTGAGCTCGACTCAGGATTACTCAGTTACACTCAGGATGGCACACAGGTCGCCACTGACGGCTTTCGGTTCCTCGTGAGCGACCCATTTCTGGCTGCTGCCGACGAGGGTATCTTCGACATAACGATCGAAGTCGACAACCAGGCTCCCACCGGAATCGAGCTATCCAACACGACGGTGCCTGAAAACAGCGGTATAGGTGCCGAGGTAGGAACTCTGTCGACGATTGATCAGGAAGATGGACACAGCTACCAATTGGTCCCAGGTTTTGGAGACGACCACAACCTGTCCTTCCAAGTTGTCGGAGATTTGCTGAAAACAAGCGAAGATTTCGACCACGAGACACAAGACAACTACACCGTTCGGATTCGTACCACGGACGAAAGCGGCCTGAGTTACGAAGACGCATTCATTCTCTCGATTTCCGACGTCAACGAGGGTCCGACTGATGTCGACTTGTCTCCCAGTGAGGTCGCTGAAAACAGCGGCGAGAATGCGGTGGTTGGGGAGCTGTCTGGAACCGATCCAGATGAAGGGGACAGTCTCACGTTTACACTGGTGGCGGGCGATGGTGACACCAACAACGGCGCCTTCAATCTCGTCGGCGATGTCCTGCGATCGAGTCAAGATTTCGACTTCGAGGCCAATGACTCATATTCGATACGGGTCCGGGCAACCGACAACGGGGGCCTTTGGCACGAGCAGAAAGTCGTAGTTACCGTCGGGAACGTGAACGAAGCGCCAACCGAGATATCTCTGTCGGCCACTGCAATCGACGAAAACAGTGGGGACAATGCGGAGATTGGCACGCTCTCGGCCTCCGACCCAGATTCGGAGGACAACGCCATGTTCACGCTCGTCTCAGGTGTTGGCAGCTCTGATAACGGCGCTTTCTCTATCGTCGGCGACAGCCTGCGAGTGAACCTCAGTCCAGATCACGAAGAAGAGGACACGTACTATGTTCGGATCAGGGCGACGGACGACGGGAACCTCTGGCATGAAACGGCGTTTATCATCGCGGTGGCCGATGTGAACGAAGCGCCCAGCGACATCGCCCTGTCACCGGCCACCATCAGTGAAAACACCGAGACCCTCGAACTTGGCATCCTAAGCGCGACGGATCCGGACGATACAGTCGCCGCTGGGTTCGCGTTGGTTGACGGTGACGGTGACACCCACAACAGCCTTTTCACTATCATCGGCAGTATCTTGCGACCGAATCAAACCTTTGACTACGAGACAAACAGAACGCTGAGTGTTCGGGTGCGGGCAACCGACAACGGGGGCCTTTGGCACGAGGAGCCGATCGTCATCACGGTGACGAACGTCAATGAACGGCCGACTCACGTTGCGCTGTCAAACGCGGAGATCGACGAAAACGACAGCGAGGACGCTCTGGTTGGCGAGTTGTCCATCAGTGATCCAGAGACCGCGGACAACGCCACATTCTCTCTCGTGTCAGGTGATGGTGATACACACAATGATGCCTTCGATTTGAGTGGTGATGAGCTCCGAACGAGTCGAAGCTTCGACTACGAAGAAGGCAGCACACGCCATATCCGCGTGCGGGGGACGGATGATAGAGGTCTTTGGATTGAAGAACAGTTCACGATCACCGTTGCCGACGTCAACGAAGCGCCGGCTTTTACCAGCACCGCTGTCGTCGTCGCCAATCCAGAGGCGCTCTACTCTTACTCGATCACCACGACCGATCCCGACCGTGGCGACACTGTGACTATCGAGCTAACGACCGATTCCACCTGGTTGAGACTGACGGCAGGTGAACGAAACGGAACAGCCACCCTTTGGGGAACAGCCACGGTCGACGACACCGGGAAACACCAGATACGCTTGAGCGTCGCGGACGCGGATGGCCTCACCACCTGGCAACAGTTCGATATCAACGTGCAGGATTGTCCACCCGGAACGATTTCGGAAGGCGAGGCGTGCGTGCTCAACCTTCCTGCTGACCCAAGCTTCGCAGACGCCGACGCCTGGGTCGTGCAAGGTGGAGCTGAAGTTTCTGGGGACGAGTTGAATCTCGTCGATGCGCCGCTCTGCAGCGGGGCCGGCGCCACGACCACCTATCGCGTGGCGAGTTTCGACGAGATTGGTCCTATCCGACTCGACATCGACTACGACGTGGATGGCTGTGAGGGCGAATGTGCCGAAGGGCCAACGAGCGCGGGACTGGCTGTTCGGTTCGGCGACTCGTTTTCTCTCACGCCGGTTCCCACCGATCTCGGGGCGGGCCATTCCAGCCTATGTCTCGGTGAAGCCGCCTATGGGGAAGAAGTCTCACTCTCGCTCGGTCTGGCCTATCCCCCTATGACCGATGAGTGCGTTCCAGCTTATAGAGAGATTCGGCGCGTTTTCAATGCCTCCATGGTGGTGGACGACACATGTCCTGCACCGGGCTCGGTCTTCAATGGTGACTTCGAGACGACTGAGAACCTGGGTTGGGAGCTGGTCGGCGACGTGGGCGTTGAACCCGACACCGACAATGAACTGGCTCTCAGCAGCGACGGCAGTCGGTCTGGCGAGGGCTACGCGATTGGAGTGGTTTCGGTGCCGTCCGCCCCTGGACAGGCGTTGAGCTTCATGGGAACCGGGGAGACTAACGATGGGCTCACACTTACCCTGAACAGGCACGATCTATTCGAAGTCGAACACAAGCTCGGCGGAACTGGGGCCGAAGAATCGTATGTACAGTGCCTACCAGAGTCGACTTGGGGAACCGCTCAGCGCTTTCGTCTGGCGGCCCAACACATAAGCGGCAGGCGTAACGCTGGCGATTTTGCTGTGGACGACTTCGACGTGATTCAGACTGCCGGCTGTATTCCCAGCGCCGGGGGATTCATCAATGGAGATTTCGAGGCTGGGGACGCCACAGGTTGGTGGACGGACTGGGCCTCTAACCCTGATCCTGAGAACCACCCGTCGTTCACTGTCAAGGACGAGGATACCAACCACTTCCTCCACGCTTCATTCACCTATGCCTGCGCGAGCGTGAATTTCGAACAATCTGTTGTTATTCCAAGTGGTTCAAACGCACTCCGGCTCCGACACCGAGGCAGCGCAACTACCTATGTGAGGATAGGTGCCTCGTCCTACCAGGTGTTGGATCCGGCCGGCGACTGGACAACCGAAGCAGTGTGCCTTGACCCAAGCACTGCGGGCCACCCGAGTGTTGTTAGCTTCTACACACGCTCCGCCGGCGGATCCTGTAGTGCCGAGGACACCAGTTGGAGGGAGTTCGACGACATCGAGTTTGTATCTCTGGAGACCTGCGACTGACTGCGCTCTTCGCTCCATAAAGGTCGTTTGCGATTTCCTGATTGACTGACGCGTCAGTTCCGCTATTAAGGTGGCTCCGTGTTCAATGGGGAGTCTGATGTATCCACTCAAGCCCGTTCTTTGGTTCCTGCCACTCTTCGCGTTTTTCACGCTGATCTCACCCGCCTCGTCTCAGGAACTGCGGGTTGTGAGTGAGATGCCGAACGGGCTTCCTCAGATTGCCTGCCCCGAGGGTGGCTGCCAGACCTCGATAACCTGTACCTGCTTCCAGGACGGCGACGAGGTCGTAGTCTACGTGGCTGAGATGGCGGACCTCGAAGCCCAGCTGGACGAGCGCTTTCGATCTGGAAACCTCCCGACCTCAGTCGAAGTACCGCTTTCATCGACGACCACACGTGTGAACTGGTGGGGGACCGCTCTGAAGTTCATCCTGGCTCCTATCGTTCTCATCTTCGTGGCCGGAATTGTCGGCGCCGTCAATCGTCGGCGAATCGATCGGTCTGAGGTGGGTGGTGGTTGTATCGCGTGCAGCTCAACTCGGGTTGTCCGCCTCGAAGACGGTCGCTGGCAGTGCCAAGACTGTGATTACATCGCGTCTAGTGATCGGGGTGGCCAACTGGCCGCGAAAGACGTGGCGTCCTTGTACGAGAACCGCAGCGCCCGATAGCGGATTGGAGCGGCTACTCTGCCTCAGCCCCTTTCTCGAACAGACTCTTGTAGGTGAATCCGGCCAGCGCTCCACCAACGATTGGAGCGACCCAGAACAACCATAGTTGCGCCAGCGCCCAGCTTTCGGCGAAGAAGGCGGGACCTGTGGAGCGCGCGGGGTTGACGGACAGATTCGTGACCGGAATGCCAATTAGGTGAATCAGGGTCAGACCCAATCCGATCGCGACTGGTGCAAGCGCCGCAGGTGCCCGCTTGTCGGTGGCTCCCATAATGATGAAAAGAAAGAAAAACGTGAGCACAATCTCAGCAACCAAGCAGGCAACCAGAGAGTAATCGTGGGGCGAGTTTTCGCCGTAGCCATTCGAGGCGAAGCCGCCGGCAGCAAACCCGTCTTGCCCG
Source organism: uncultured Bradymonadales bacterium (assembly GCA_964503485.1). Classification (GTDB taxonomy): domain Bacteria; phylum Myxococcota_A; class Bradymonadia; order JAFGEP01; family JAFGEP01; genus CAZDBH01. Next base: position 4,595 of record CAZDBH010000117.1, read on the forward strand.
CTTGCGATGAGGTATAGAACGCCAGCGGCTGCAACAGCCGCGACTACTTGGGTGATGATGTAGGGCACGAGGTCTTTGCCATCAAAGCGCCCACCCATGAACAGCCCGATCGAGACGGCTGGGTTGAGGTGGCAGCCAGAGATATGTCCGATGGCGTAAGCCATGGTGAGCACGGTGAGGCCAAACGCGAGCGCGACGCCCGCATATCCAATCCCAAGCCCGGGTATACCTGCGGCGAGCACGGCGCTTCCGCACCCTCCAAATACTAACCAAAACGTGCCGAAGAACTCAGCAGCGCACCGTTTTTTGATGGACATCGCACTCTCTCCCACGTTGTGTGAATCGCCTGAGATTGCGCCCTTGGGAGTCGCTTCGTCAAATTACGGCTTAATCGGTGGGTTTGGTGCCGGACTATCCAGCGCTCAATTGGGGTCTGTCAGGGCGTCGAGAGGCTCGGCGTCGGCGGAGGAGTCGGCCTCGGTTCGGGGAGTGGACTCATCTGATGTATCCGATACTTTGGGAAGACCAGCGGGAAAGAGCCGCTTGAACTCGTCCTCATGCCGCTCCTCGAGTTCCTCGGCCGTGAGATAGCCGGTGAATATACAGGTATCCAGTGGGAAGACCTCTGGGGAGAAGACCGCTGAATAGATGTGCCATACAACCAGGACCAGGAGGGCGAGCATTGCCTCATTGGAGTGGGCCAATTGGGCCGCGGGAATCAACTGCCCCGGAAAGATCGCAGCGACCGCGTTTGGATACATCAGGATGAAGCCGGAGACGATCATCACGAGACCGCCAAGCACGAGGCCGATGTACTCGAACTTCTGCCGATAGTCGAACTTGGGCAAGGGCGGTTTGTCCTTTCGAAACCCAAGGTAATAGCGGAGGGTCGCCCAAGCGTCTCTGAAGTCACGGGTCGTCGGAAGGAGAGACAGCCTCATTTTGCGAGTGATGACCCCTATCGCAATTGCGGCCAAGTGGATGAGGCCGTGGCCGGCGAAGATGAAGCCAAACACTCGGTGGATGTCACGGGTCGATTCGAGCCCTCCAAAGAGGGAAAGGAGCGCTTGCGCCCACGCTGCGTCGGTGTAGCGCTGCGGAAACCCGGTCAGCACGAGAAGGACGAAGACACAGATACCGAACACATGCTCTGCTCGACGAATCGGCGTGAACCGCTCGACCAGAAGCGTGCCATCGGGTCTTCTGAATAGTTTCGGTTTAGCCACGGCGCACCTCCTTGCGGGTCATTCCGAGACGGAACAGATGCAGCAGAATGTGCAGAACCAGTGCGGTGATCATGAGTGGAATCAAAATGGCGTAGACCCATTTGACTGCCCAGACCAAAGGCGCCGAATCCCACGTCGGCGGATAGTGAGACAGCCAGGCATCGGAAAAGTCGATGGACGCGTCTTCGTGGCAGGCCTGGCAGCGCGCCGTGAGGCGCTCCCGTACGTCGGCGGCCGCGCCATCTGAGAATGATTGGATGTCATGGACCCCATGGCAGTCTGTGCAGGTGGCGAGCGCCTCGTCGGGAACCGTGCCAGAGCGGGTGTAGACCCGGTTCGAGGCGCCGTGAAAGTCGTCGAGATAGGTGTCGACGACCCACGGATTGAGCCCGTACTCCGCCATCAACTCTTCATCGGCGTGGCACTGGGCGCAGACCTCATGCGAGCCAGCGTGGAACTGGGGACGAGTCGGATCCTGTATCTGGTGTGCTCCGTGGCACTCCGTGCAGGCCGGCACATCTGGATTGCGCTCCTCATTGAGGGCCGCTCCGTGGACTGAAGCGCGATAAGTGTCGGCAATCTCGGAGTGACATTCGCCGCAGCGCTGGTCAATCCATGCTCTCTCGACCTCATCCACGCGGGTATCGTGGGCGCCGTGGCAACTCACGCAGGTGGGCGCGTCCATGTTTCCAATCTGGAACTGTAGATAGTGAATGCCGTCCAAAAAACGAGTGTAGTAGGCGTAGTGGCACCGATTGCAGGTGGCCGCCAGCTCGAGTTGGTAGCTTTGTACGCTGTCCTCGGTTCGAATTGGGTGGGGGTAGTCGTCGATGTCTCTGTGGCACCCGTCACATGACATTTCGGGAGCGTGTACAGAGGCTCGCCAGGTTTCCTCGTCTACATAGAGCTCCAGTCGGGACTCATCGGGAAAGTCGAGGTACTCGCCCGCCATGTCGGAATGACACATCAGGCAGTCGTCCTCATCGACCGGTTCCTCGTCTGCTCCCGCCCGTGGCGGCAAAATGAGTAGAGCAAGAGCAGTGACGTACGCGAGGGTTTTTGCTGAGGCTGCGCTGGTCGTGCGACGTCTTTGTGAGTGCGAACACATGTTGTCCTCCAGGGCGCAGGTCTCTGCGGTTACTCCTCTTCCCGTCGTCTGGCGATCTCGTCCTCGAGCTCGATAATCTCGCTGTCCTGGATTTGATCGTCATGACCCTCAGTTTCGTCTTCTTCCTCCTCATCGTGATTTAGATAGGCGACTGTCGGTGACCACCGGACGCGAACGAGGTGAGCCCTGCTCTCGAAGGAGCTTCTGATCCGTTTCGCTGCGGGTTCAGCTACCACGAGTACGAGGGCCGCGAAGATCAGGAAGGGGAAGGCGACGACAAAGAGCCCGCCCAGCACAGGGGCCATCAGCAGAGCAATGATTGTCGGGAACCGAAGGTATTGGCGACCCGGGCGACCTTCCAGTGGCTCGCCAGCTGCGCCGACGAATCGAGCATCCGGGGGCCATAGGTTGAAGTAGAGACCGTAGGGTGCGGGACTGTTTGACGGATAGCGCTTCATTTTATCCTCCTCGCGCCTAGGTGGGCGCTGTTCTTTTCACCTTTGAGGATAGCCACGCGCTGAGCACCGCGATATTCGTGATCCTACCAATACGACTAGGTTTTATTGCCTAGTTCCCCGCTTATTAACGCGGGTAGGACCGGTTGATGATCTGGGGCTGGCTGCCAGGTGGGCTTGACCGACCGTCGAACAAGGCCGATGATGAACTTGCGAGTAGGAGAGGTGGGCGCCAGAGAAGGGCTATGGCCGAACACCTCACCGGCCGTGACACCGAGAGCACGCCCCGAACCAGTGGCTGGTGGCGAAGCCATTATGCTCGCGCTGCCCTGTTCCTCGGCATCGGTTGTGCCAGCCTCCTGGGCGCTGCAGCTGTCCTTTCCCGCACAATCAGCAACGAAATGGTCGACCGACTGCTCGATGAGCGAATGGCGTTGGCCAGAACCGCTGGCGTCTTCTTGGAGGAACTCATCCAAGCTGAAATCGACCGGTTGGTTCCCCGAATCGAGGCCGGATTGCCAGTCGACCAGTTCGAGGACAACTCGGCTGTGGAGTTACGGACTCTGCTGGCGCTGGAACGCCGCCAGAGTATGTTCCCGGCTGGCTTGTTCCTTGTCGATTCAGAGCTATCGATCGTGGCGGCCGTGCCCAGTGTACCGGCCGAGCTGCTCGACGGTGTTCAGCTTCGGGCCCTTGTTGACTCAGCGATGGCAGGTGGTACTGCGGTGTCCCAGCTAATCGTTGGTGGACACACACCAGAACTCATCTTTCTTGCCTCTGTGGGCCGGTCAAGTGACTCCGAGGGCTGGTTCTTGGGGGCGCGGCTGGAACCGGCAACGACGAATCTCCTCGAGTCTCTTACACCCTTCGAGACCTCGGACGCCACGGCTTTGGCCGTGTTGGACTCGTCGGGGGTCGTCGTTGCCTCGAATGAACATGAGGCACTCTTCACTGAAGGGGACCACGGACACGTGCTGGCAGATGCGATGGCTGCTGACCGCGGCTTGAGCGGGCGCTGCCACCGGTGTCACTCGACCGCAGACCTGAGTGTCTCTCGGGATACGGACGTTCTGGCATTTGCGCCCCTACCCACACTGGACTTGGGCATGTTGGTACGACAACCGGAGTCCTTGGCGCTGGCTCCTGCCTTCGCTCTGCAAGCCCGAATGCGTCGGGTAGGTTTTGCGTTCATGGCCCTGTTCTTGCTCTTCGCCGGCCTCTCTGTGCGCAGCGTTGTTCGTCCGGTTACCCGCTTGACCCGAGCCGTACGGAAAGCGGAAACGGGAAATGAACCGCTGATCGCGGGCCCCTTTGGTGGAGATGAAGTCGGGGAGCTGGCCTATGCTCTCGAACAGTGGCGTTCTCGCATGCTGGAATCAACCGCGCTCGCCGAAGTTCAGACCGAAGCGAGGCAGCACCAGCGGCAGTATATTCAACGAGTGCTCAAGGCTCAGGAAGACGAGCGGCGTCGTGTCGCTCGTGAACTTCACGACACCTTGGCTCAGGATCTGGCCGCGCTGAGATTGGCGATCGAGCGGTTGGGATGGCATCCCGAAGCCCCTGCCGCCATCAAGAAGCGGCTTGCTGAACTCGAGGTTCAGGGCCACGACACGCTACAGACGGTGCGCCGGATTCTCTTGGATCTCCGCCTAGCTGAACTCGAGAACATGGGTTTCATGCCCGCAGTTCACTCCCAGGTCGAGCGTGTCGAGTATGACTACGGAATTCGTTGTCTGGTCGAGGTCGACGGGGAAGAACGCGAACTTTCTTACGATATTGCCGTGACCCTGCTGCGCATACTGCAGGAGTCGCTCCACAACATTGTCCTGCACGCCGAGGCGGATTGCGTATTCGTCACCGTAGGGTTCAAACCAGACAAGATAACTATGACCGCCGAGGATGATGGCAAAGGCCTCGACTCGGCGGTCGTCGGCGAACCGAGCACGTTCCCCGGCTCGGGCCTGGGTATGTTGGGGATGGAGGAGCGTGCTCATCTGCTTGGCGGCACGCTGACCATCAACTCGGGCCCCGGGAATGGTACGTCGGTGACCGTCACTGTCCCGGTTACGGAGGCTTAGGTAGGAAGGAGACACTATGGAGGTCGTATGGCAACTATTAGCGTCGTAATCGCCGACGACCACCGCATGCTCAGAGCCGGTCTTCGAGCGCTCCTCGAAGAGCGGTCGAAAGACAAGGTGGTCGTACTCGCAGAAGCCTCGTCGGGCGAAGAAGCGATCGAGTTGGTCGAGGCACACCGACCCGACGTTCTTCTCTTGGATCTGGCAATGCCCGGTTTGGGGGGCCTGGGCACGACCATCGAATTGGTCAAACGCGCATCCAAAACCCGTGTCCTGATCGTCACCCAGTACACCGAAGCGATTCACCTGCGGCGCGCCTTCGAAGCGGGTGCCAATGGCTACATAACGAAGGTTGCTCGGGGTGATGAATTGTTGTCAGCGATTCGTTCCGTGGCCGCCGGAGGGACTTACGTCGACCCGACTCTTGCGCGCAACCTAGTCAACTCCGCCTACGGAAAGGGCGCCCCCCCATCCTCGGACGAGGAGGCGCTCGAGCGACTCACCCCGCGGGAACGTCAGGTCCTGCGACTGGTCGCCGAAGGCTTGAGTTCTAAGGAAATCGCCGCGAGCTTGGACATCTCGGTCAAGACGGTCATGGCCCATCGAGCCAATACCATGGACAAGCTGCGTATTCGGAATCGCTCGAAACTGATCCAGTTCGGGATTCGGACGGGCCTGGTCGAAATCGAGTGAAAGACTGATGCTGTCTCTGCTGCTGGTCGCAAACTTCACCCGCTCCCTGTTGGGGCTGGTATGGACGAGCGGAATCCGTCAGTTCTGCCGACCCCTCTCGCCGCGTTTGTGGCAGGGCATGTTGAGTTTGAGTCTGGTGCTACCGGTCGCGGTCGAGGTTGCGCATGTGGTCGGTTTGCAGGTCCCTCCCGGTTTGAGGCTCGTCAGGGCTGACCAGCTGGTTGAGGCGGTGAACAGCACGCCCGGGCTGGCCCTCGGCCTCTACCTCTTGATGGCTGGCAGCGCCCTACTCTTCCTCGCTCAGGAGGTGCTCCCCGCACTGTCGAGCCTGGTTCCAAGGCTTCGCGCTCCCCGCCGTCGTTCGGCGCGGCTCGAGGCCGTCATCGAGCGGGTAGCTGGGGACTTCGTAGCGAAAGGACTGCTCAGCGGGTCTGCCCCTGCCATTTTCGAGATAGCGACTGATCGACCGGTTGCCGCTCTGCAGGGTCTCCTGCGACCCAGGGTCCTGGTTTCGAGTGGTTTGTTGGCACGACTCGACGACCAAGAGCTCGAAGGGGCGATTGCCCACGAACTCGCCCACCTGGCGTTGGGGGGAAATCGGCGCATGATCGCCGTATGGGCGGCCCGAGCGCTCCAGGCGGCGAACCCGGCGGCGCTCATCCTCTTTCGTGGCCTAACCGAAGCGCGTGAAGCGGCTTGTGACTCGGTGGCCGCCTCCGTCACGGGTCGTCCAGCCGCCCTGGCCTCGGCCCTTCTCAAGGCTCAACGTCCGAGGCGGCGCCGCCCGCGCTCACCCGGCAGTATGGCCAGAGCACGACAGGAGCTTGATTCGCGGTCTGATCGGCACGCAGCGCGAGTTCGAATCCGGAGCTTATTGGACAATGAACCCAGCAGCAGTCAGGCATGGCACGCCTTGATCGCGGCGGGACTGGTTCTGGGAGGTGTGATGTGGTTCGTCGGCTAGCCAGCACGTCGCCCCGGAAGTTTGCAGTCGCAACGATATGGACTCTCGCGCTGATCGCCTTGGTCTTCGCTGCCGATTCGGCTCTGCTCGGTCCCGAGGAAGCGCCCGGTTGGATTGAGGCAGACGACGTGGAACATGCCGATCGAATCGCGGGCGTCTCGATTGTGCCTCGTTATCTGCCCGAGGGTTTGACATGGCCTCCTCCACGGATACTGGTGCGTGTCATCCCAGAACGCGGCCTCTGGTATGGCGTCGATAACGCTGGCGGCAGGCGCGTCCTCTGGCTAGGCTTCGGGTTCGGAGAGCTACCAGATGAGGTCGAACGCGTAATCGCCTGTGCCGATGGTCAGTCAACTTGCCTCGAACCCTGGCATGCCGTGACCGCCGAGACCTCGGCGGGCAGTGTCCACATCGTCTCGCGCCTGACCGTCGAAGAAACCGAGAGGCTCGCTGGCGGGCTTCAGCTCGAGTGATCTGGGCGGGCATGAAGGTTTGAGCTGCTGGCGCGTCTAAGCTTGGCACCGGCGCTTACAAGCCGTATTTAAGTGGGATACAAATCGAGTGGAACGACCATGACCGTACTGACCCGCCTGATAATCTGTTCTCTCTCCCTGATGTTGCTGACCTCGACAGGGTGCGAAGTGCTGTCGTCTGCGTCGAACAACGCCGCCTGCGGTACACATTCTGACGACTATACGAAGGCGCTCGAGGACGAGGGCAAGCTGTCTGAAGGTGTGGCCGAGGATGGCCCCTACCCGATGGCGATTGTGGTCAGTCAGGCTGCCTTGAACACGCTCTTCGAGGCGGTCGCGGGAGTGGACCTGCCGTCGCTAACTCTTGTTGAAGACCCCCTCGGGTTTCCAATCTCGTTAACAATTCACCCCGAGCTGCCTCTCTTCAAGATAGGAGGCGAGATGGGTTGCGCCGAGTGCCTGCTGACTGAGATGGGTTTCGGGCTGACTATTGGCTACTCGGGCTCGGAGGCATCGGGCCATGGCGCAGGCGCCTTTCAGTTCCCACTCGCGTTGCAGCCAAACGGTCTGGAATCGACCAAGGTGTTGGCTGGACTGGCCTCTGCCAGCCTGGTCTCGATCGATCTCGATATCGGAATCGACGACACAATCATGGATGCAGTGGAGCCGTTCATCGCGACCGCGGCAACGGCGGTCATCCAACAAACTCTGGGCGACACCGAGCTCTTTGAAATGGGGTCGTGGGGCATCGGTGACGGCGACGTGAAGCTCTTGGCTCGTGGGCCGATCATCGACGCAGAGGCTGGAACGGTTGTGCTCGGTATCCATTCAAACCTCATCCGACCCCTCTCTGGAACGGTGGCTTTGAACAACACGCTGCCCGATGGCATCGACATCGGGATGCAGTTCCATCCCGAACTGATTCAGACGATGGTCCAGCGGATGATGCACGAAGGGCACGTCGGCCGAAGCTACGATGTTCTGGGAGCTGACGATGAGGACGGCGATCACAAGGTCACGTTGAACTTCATGCAGAGTGGCGAGAGCGAGCTGCTGACCTCGAGCTTCAGGCTCTGGAGGACCGGCGGCGGCTTCTGCGGCTACGCCGACATGCAAGCCGACCTTGGTGTCTCCATCAGCGATCGCGCCATCTCTCTGGATGTGGCAAATCTCGTCGTCACCGAAGGTGAGGGAGTCGGAGAACTGCTAGTTGCTGCCGATGATTGGTATCAGAGCAGCTTCACCGATGACCTGCTCCACTTCTCGGAACTGACCATCAACTACGACGAGTTCACCCTGCCGGGCGACAAAGCCGCAGACCTGGGTGCTGAGTCCTTTCTCTTGGAGCTCGACGGGTCAGGCTTAAATGTGTTCTTGAATATCGACGGGATTGTCGACCTGTAACGGTCAGTGATTCAGTTGACAATCATGCAGCAGCGAAAGCCCATGTGGCCGGGATCGATCGTCGTCGACTCGTAGACTTCAAAACGTTCACACGCGATCGCGTCTGCGCCTGAATCGGTGACGGCGCCCCCTTGTAGGCCGGGCGCCGGGAAGCGAATCAGTTCAGCTGCGTTGCCGGCGAGGTCGCAAACGCCGGCTTCAGTGCAACATGCATCGGATGAACCGGTCAGTTCGAGCTCGGTGCCGCCTTCAATGCACGCCTCTGCATCGTATTCACTTCCGTAAGGATAGTCCGAGCCGCAAGCCGTCTCGAGGTCTTCTCGGGTGCACAAAAAGCGCTGAGGAACGGCGCCCGAAACCGCCGTTCGCAGCTCGCTGGCCTCGCAGACCTCCTCGGCTTCCTCTGGTGTGAGACCAGTCCAGGGTATGACATCGGCTTGGGCAATAGCGTAGGTTTCGACGGTCCCAGAATCTACGTCGGTTGCGTCGGGCCGGCTGGCTTCGTACGCATCAATACAAAAGCCCCGACCGGAGCCCCCCACGTTGCTCACGAAGACCATCCCAAACGGGCAGGTATCGCAGACTCCGGACCCGAAGTCGTCGACCTGTCCATCACAGTCGTCATCGAGGCCGTTGCAGACCTCTGTTTGGCTCTCCCCGGTTGCCGCCTGGCAAAAGCCGGACTGACAGGAGTGCCCCTCGCTACACGAGGTACTGTCCACGCATTCGGTGTCGCCGACCAGCGCCCGACACAACTGTCTTGCGCAGCCCGTGTCGCCGATCCGGGCGCAATCGTCATCGAGACTCTCGGCCGGGTTCAGTGTCTCGCGAACGCAGAAGCCCGTTTCGCACCCCTCTTCGTCTGTGCAATCGGGCCCTTCGTCGGCCACTAGGCAGGGGCTGAACTCAAAGTCATCGCCGCAGATTTGTATGCCCCGACCACAGATCCCCAGGTCCTGACCACACGCTTGTACGTCGCCGGGCTGGCACTCACAGTCTTCGTCTGTCTCGCCGTCGCAGTCGTTGTCCAGGTTGTCACAGGCCTCCGATCCGGTGCCTGGAGCCTGATAGTCGGGGCCATATAGCCCGGCTTCCGTGCAATCCTGAAAAGCACCGTCCACACAGGACGTCACCGAGCCAGCGCAAACTCCGAATTGCTGTGAGCAGAACACGACCTCGACGTCCTCGTCGACGTTGCCATCGCAGTTGTCATCGATGCTGTTGCATTCCTCGGGGCGACCCGGGTTGATGAGTGCACCGTTGTTGTCGGGGTCGTCGTTGCAGTCGAGGACGTCAGATGGGCAGTCCTGTCCAGCCAAGTAACCGTCGTTGTCGCGATCGGCGCAGTCTTCTCGATCGAAGTAGTCAAGCGTCACGCACTGACCGACTTCATCGCCGCCTGTAATCAGGCAGCGAAATCCCCCAATGCAGTCGGCGTCTTCGCTGCACGAGAAGCGGAACTGCTCGTCCGCCGCGTCAAAGCTGACGGTACAAGACAGGCACACGAAGAGCAGTGTGAGGACGTATACCCAAAGTAGACGCGTCATTGTAGCAATCCCGTTCATCGGTAAGGTCCATTTGACCGTTGGGTTGTTCGGCACAATAGCTCAGGCAGGCAGGTCAGCGCCAGTTCGACGCGCTCGGCGACGACTCACAAGGAAACCGACCAGAAGAACCGCCCAGAAGGAAGCGGTCGACCCGAGGCCGCCACTGTTGCAACTGCAGCCTTCGTCAGGTGGGGCACTCGTTGTGGGTGGCGTGTCGTCGTCTTCGTCGTCATCTGCAACGAGGTCTGCCACCAGTGGGTCGGTCAGTTCTCGGCAGATGCTCTCGTAGCAGATGAGTTCTTCACCGCAGACGCTCAGACCCGAGCCGCAGGGTCCACCGACGCGGGTTGTGATACACGCACCGTCGCGACAGATTTGGCCCTCTTCGCAAAGGACGCCGACGCACTCGGATTGCAGACAGTTACCATCCACGCAATCCGCCCCAGCCGGGCAGGTCACTCCAGCGCATGAGTTGATGACACAGAACCCTTCGACGCAGACTTCGTTGACGCCGCAATTGACGCCCTCGCAGGCGTCGACGCAGACGCCGAGGTCGCAGCGCTCACCGTCCTCGCAGAGAGTCGATGTGCAGGGGTCGTCGATGCAATCACCCGACGCGCAGACCTCGCCGATTGCACAGCTAACCTCAGCGCAGGGATCGGGAACGCACTCGTTGTCGACGCAAATCGCGCCGGTATCGCACCCGGTGTTGCTGCAAACGTTGGCGACGCACCGGCCGCCAACACAGACCAGCTCGTCCTCACAAACGATGTTGTTGAGGTCGCATAGGTTCTCGCACTCGCCGTCAAGACACACAAATCCCATTGCGCAGGACACTTCGACACAGGGATCGGTGATGCAGTAGTCATTCCAGCACACCTTGCCGGTCGGACACTCGTTGGCTGAGCAGGGTCGGGCGCACTCGCCAGCCTCTGTGACACAGACTGAGCCGGAGAGTTCACTCTCGCACAGCTCGTCTGTGTCTTCGTCTGTCTGGCCGTTACAATCGTTGTCTTCCCCGTCACAGACCTCCAGGGGAAGCGGACCGCAACCACCACAGGCGTTTGCGACGCCGTCATCGACCTCGCCGTCACAGTCGTCGTCGAGGCCGTTGCAGACCTCGGCGGGTTCGGGACCACAGCCACCGCAACGGTTGGCGACACCTTCGTCGACATCACCATCGCAGTCGTTGTCGATTCCATCGCAGACCTCGAGCGGCACCTCACCGCAAAAACCGCAGACATTGGTGGTTCCTTCGTCGACATCACCATCGCAGTCATTGTCGATGCCATCGCAGACTTCGAGAGGCTCGTCGCCACAGGTACCGCAGCGGTTGGTCGTGTCTTCGTCGACTTCCCCGTCACAGTCGTTGTCGATACCGTCGCACTCCTCGCGCGGAGTCGGCTCGCAGTCGTCGCAGGTTTGAAAGGTCGTACAGTCTGAGAAACTGATGCACACGTTGACCGCACCTTCGTCGATGAGGCCATTGCAGTTGTCGTCTTGACCGTTGCAGACCTCGCCGGGGGGGTCAGGACAGAAGTCGTCGCAAACCTGCAACGTGCCGCAGCGATTATCCTCACGGTAGTCGGTACAAACCCGCGCCTCACCTTCGTCAATTAGACCGTTACAGTTGTCGTCCTCACCGTTGCAGATCTCGACCGGGCGTTCGGGACACGCCTCGCAAGTTGTGAACGTGGTGCAGGTCGAATAGTCCAAACAGGTTCGCTGAACCGCTTCGTCAGTCAGTCCGTTGCAGTTGTCATCCACACCGTTACAGATCTCTTCCGGCGGCTCACCGCACGTTCCGCAAGCGTTGGTTACGCCTTCGTCGACTCGGCCATCGCAGTCGTCATCAATCTCGTTGCAGATCTCATCGGTGGGCTCCTCAGCCCTCACGCAGACCTCGCGTCCGACCGAACAGATGTAGTGGCCATCATTGCATGCGCCTGGAAGCCCCGTTTCACAGGTCCCTCTGGGGGCGATGTCCTCGTCGATCAACCCGTCTTCGTCGCAGTTGTCGTCGAAACCGTTGCACACCTCGGCGGTCGGAACGCACTGCGACGACACGGTGACATCCTCGATGACCGGGCCCAGGAAGTCGTTTTGAGTCAGGAGGAAGGCTCGTAGCCCGAGGTATTGCCCCGTGAGCCCCAGAGAGGTCAAGTCGATGCCATCCCGAGCGGGGTCGGCGGACGATGTGCACGGTTCGATGTCGTCGAGGCAGATCGTGCCTTCGTTGACGTCGATGGCTACCTCGTGGGGCAGCTCCTCGAACAAGTCCGCTTCAGTGTCACTGGCACCGATCGAGAATCGAATGATCGTGTCCTGCGGCATGCTCATATTCCAATCGAGCTGCCGCCAGCTCAAGCCGGGTTGGGAGCTATCATGGCTTGCTTTCCACCAACCCGAACGCAAGGCAACGCTGCGCAGGTTGTATCCGGCCAAGTCGGAATAGGTGTAGGGGCTCAGCCCGCAGGTCGGGTAGGTTGCGATCACGCGACCGTCGCTTCCTCGCATGCGTGTGACCGATCCGGCGCCACCGACCCACGGTCGAAAACGGCATTGTCCGGCCACTGGCCCATCTGCCCCGACACAGACCTCGTCCCCGCTGGAGCACGGAGTACTGTCATTGCAGGCTTGCTGGCTGCCGTTGGGGCAATCGTAACGCTGGGTATAGTCGACCCAACCGCTCTCGCCGCGCGGCCGGTCGGGTGCGCCACCACAGGCGTTGACGGTCCAGACCGTCCCGTCGGCTGTAGCCGTAATTCCGAGGGGTCCGACACCGACCGGATAGACACCGAGGACGTCGAGGGTCGCGCCATCTACATGCATCACGGAGTTGTCGCCATCGCTGGCGTTGCAGTTCCAGTGTGTCGACTTCTCGCCGTAGCAGTTGACCCACACATTGCCGGACTGGTCGACAGCCACGCCGCGCGTCATTTCACAGTCGCCGTCACCGTCGGTATCGAGCTCGGCCGGCGGCCGGATCAGCTGAGCGTATTCGGTTGGATCGGCATCGCCTGGAGGCGTTCGTACGGCGCAGGCCCCATCGACCTCGGTCTCCATGCAGTGGTCGATCTCTTCTCGTGGCAGATAGACCAGGTTGTCGGCGTCGCCGTTTCCGAGCCAGACGTTCCCGTCAATATCGACGGCGATGCCGTAGAAATCGACGCTGAACCGATGCTCGAACGAGTAGGTCATAATGTGTTCGCCAGTCGTGGCGTTGTATTGACCAACCCAATTCGCTCTTTGGGCGACCCACAGATTATTGAACGCATCCATCGAGAAACCGTAGGCGCTTCCACCCCCGACGATCGGCATGTCCGTATCATCTTCGACGTCTCCCAAGTCAGGATTATAGGGTCTCACGGGGCGGGCAGTGAGATTGAGCAGGCCTCCGGTATCGGGTTCCAGCAAACGCAACTGCTTGTCAAACCAGTTGCCGACCCAGACCCGGCCGTCAGCGTTGATTGCGACGGCCCGGATGTAATCCCAGGCACAGGCCTGGGGATCGGAGTCGTTGTTGTAGGAGGGGTTTGCACAGTTGTCCCCGCCGATGGTGTAGGCACTATTCGGAAAGAACTCGTCGGCGAGACCATCGGCGTCTAGGCGGCCCACGGCATCACCGCCCCTGTAACCGACCCAGCAGTTGAAGTCGACATCTACTGCAGTGCGTGAGGGATCGATTGCGGTGGGGCCGTCTCCGGGATGCTCCAGCTCGACAACGCGGATGATCGTCCCGTCCACGCTGGACATTTGCGCCACTTCATTGGATCCGGTGTTCGAGATCCACAGATAGGGTGTCTCGATTCCGCTGAGTTCCAGCTGAAGCTGATCGCGTACGTCAGTCGCATTGACGTTGGTCTTTTCGAGCCATCCGATCTCGAAATCGTCTGTGAGGTCCCAAGTAGCGCGGTAGGTCTGCGCAGCTGCAGTCGCAGAAGCGCAGAGGGCGACACCGAGGAGGACGATCTGCAAGCAACGTTTAGTCATGCTTCGGACCCGTGGGATTGCGGAACAGTTTTTTGCTTTCCGCGGTAACAGCACAGTCGCGGTTGGGAAATCATACCAAAAGCCGGGCCAAGGAGTAAGTGAACAACAAAAACCGCACCGGGCTGCCTGCTATGTTGCCCAAGAGCCGGGGTTTGCCTATGCTCTGAAGACAGGAATTTGCATCCCTGAACAATTCGGGCAGGTGGAAAATGTGCTGGAGAACTAGCGTCGCGACCTTTCAGGCAGCTCTTTTCTGCGCTTGCGCCGCCATCGCATTCGCTCCAAGTTCGGCTTCGGCGCAAGCCGATTGCGATACCGTGTACGAGAGTCGCGACTACGACGGGGAAGACGTCTTCCTCCTCGAGGACCAATGTTGGACAGGCGATCACGTGAACATCGGCCGACTCACGGTCGGACCAGGTCTCACCCTGCAAGCGCAACCCGGCTCAGTGCTCACCATCGCCGGTATCGAGATCCACATCCTCGGGCATCTGTCTGCCGATGAAGCCGGCGGCGCTGGTGGCTCCGGTGGCGAGCGCGGTTTGGGAGGCTCGGCTGGTGTTGGCAATGGGGCTGGAAGTGCAGGCGAGGATGGCGGTGATTGCGCTCAAAGTGAAGTAGAGCGACGAAACGCAGGTGGAGGAGGCGGCGGTGCCGCCAGCCACGGGGGATCTGGCTTCAACGGCGGCTATGGCTCCGACGCCGCCGACGACGGCTGCCAAGGCGCCCAAGGCGGAGCTGGGGGCGCAACCTGGGGAACAACTTCAGCTACGGTTGAGATCGGCGCTGGCGCCGGCGGCGGCGGCGGAGCGGGTGGCACACACTACATCGCCGGTGAGGCGGGTAACTGGGGCGGCGGCGGCCTGCAC
>CAZDBH010000118.1:0-1873 GCA_964503485.1 uncultured Bradymonadales bacterium
TACAATCGCTTAACAGCGCCGAATCCCCGCAAATTCCGGCTTCATGAATAATCCAAGCTAGATTAGGCTAGATTAGGCTAGATTGAGTTCTTCGGACCGACCCTACGAGACGCCGAACTCTGTTCCCTGTTTCCGGGTCATGATGGACCGGTAGACGCGAGGCGCAAGACGCGAAATCCAGTACGACGCTTTGCGAAGGTTGGTGAGCACCAGTGTTTCTCTCTCGCGTAGAAGGCCGCCGACAATCGATTCAGCGACACTTTCAGGACTGGCCTGTTTTCCGATGACCGCTTGTCGCTTTCCGCCTTGATCACCCTCCCCAGATAGAGCCTTTGCGGCAATGCCAGTGTCGATGAACGCCGGACACACCAGCATGACATGTGCACCCATTGAACTGACCTCTGAACGCAAGGAGTCGAAAAAGCCGTGTAGGGCGTGCTTACTGGCTGAATATCCGGTGCGCCCAATCAGTGGCGCGAAACCCGCCACGCTCGATATTGCGACCACCGCCCCCCGGTGTTCGAGCAAGTCGGGCAACGCTGCCTGAGTCATGTTGATAGCGCCGAAGAAGTTGACCTCCATCACCTTTCGGATGACGTCGATTTCAGTCGATTGAAAGAGGCTTCGGTGCGAGATGCCGGCGTTGTTGATCAGAACCTCGACAGGGCCCAGGTCAGCGCGAATCGCTTCTACAGCGTCGCTGCATGCGTCTGGTTTCGTAATGTCGCAAATCTGGTGGAAAACACGGTGGCCCGCGAGACTGAGCTTCTGCGCCTGCGCATCGAGTCCAGCCTGGTCGATGTCGAGTAGAGCGACCTGCGCGCCAGCCTCGGCAAATGCCCAAGCTAGCGCTGCTCCGAGCCCGTTTGCGCCACCGGTGATGGCCACCACCCGATTCTCAACCGATCGCCGTGAGCCAATTTTCATCGACCATGCGCCTGACAATAGACCTCGAATACCTCGCGAGTGGTCTTCTGCGGGCGATATCCGAACTCCCGTTTGAGCCGTTCGTTTGACAGCACGGGTCGGTATTGCAGGAATCGAAGCTGTTCGGGGCCGTACTCCGTCAATCCGCGCTTCTTCAGGAACTTCAGCGCCCCCTGCAGAAGCTTCGGCGGGGCGGAGACGTACGGTTTGCCAAGCCGGGCCGCGATTTCTCGCAAGGTCATCACACCGTCGCCAGCCATGTTGAAGATGCCCGTCTCTTCGGAGTGAACGCCTTCAACGATGCATTTGGCAACATCCTCGTCCCAGATGAAGACGAACGGTGTTTCGCTGCCCCCGACACCGAGTACCGCCCGCTTCTCGAACAGGTTCGTGATCTGGTTCCGAGTCGTGCGGCCCAGAATCGTGCCAGGCCTGAAGATCAGTTGCTGCAACTCCGGGTGTGCCTCGCGTGTTTCGGCCAGGAACTGCTCGACCAGTCGCTTGTGGTGCGCGTAGGGAAACTCCTCGTTGCCACGCAACTCACAGTCCTCTGTGAGAGCGGGTGCGTTGTCGGCGTGGTACCCGTAGGCCGCACCACTGCTGGTCAAAATCAACCGCTTGACCCCGCTCTCGAGACAGGCTGCCACCAGGTTGATCGTACCGTCGACCTCCACCTCGTGGGCAAACTCGCGGGTGTGCCCTCGACCGACCAGCGCGACCAAATGAACGACTGTGTCGATCTGATGTTCGCGAAGTAGGTCGGCCAACCCGCCGGCCCGAATGTCACGTTCGACATAGTGGACGCCGACCAGTCGATCGACCGGATTCGGCGAACGAATGTCCATGGCGACGAGGTTCGACAGCTCGCGGGAGTCCGTCGATAGAAACTGGGTGACCATTGCGCCCACGTAGCCCGAAGCGCCCGTTACGAGTATGGACTTTTGCT
>CAZDBH010000118.1:1973-19204 GCA_964503485.1 uncultured Bradymonadales bacterium
GGCTCATCCTTTCGGCTCCCCGTGCATATCTTTGAAGTCTTTCAGATTTGGTGCCGATCGTTCCGCCGCTTCGCGGCTCGAACTCCCTTCCGTCCCTCGCGGGAGACCTCGTTCGCCCTGGCTCACTCGCCGCATGCTGCGCTTTTGAAAGCCGCTCCGCACACGGGCATGCTCTCGCTGGCTCATCCTTTCGGCTCCCCGTGCATATCTTTGAAGTCTTTCAGATTTGGTGCCCACATGTGCTTCACCGGGTCGACGTCGCAGTGGATGACGGCGCATTTACCCGAGGCTTTCGCCCGCTTAATGGCACCCTTCAGCCCAGCGGCGTCGGCGACCCGCTCTCCGTGGGCGCCCATCGAGCGCGCCAGCTGGTCGAACTCGATCTCACCCAGGTCGGTGTTGATCGTCTCTTCCGGACTGAGCGACTTCTTGATGAGGGTCTTGATCGGCTTCAGATTGAACTGCTGGTTCATCTTCACCATGCCCCACTGCTTGTCGCACATGACCAAGTAGATCACCTGAAGGTCGTTGCGGATCGCCGTCTCGATTTCCTGCGGATGGAAGCCCATCGCCCCGTCACCGAGAATGCAGTAGACCTGCCGGTCAGGGAACGCAGCCTTGGCTGCCAGCGTCTGCGAGACGCCTGCGCCCAACATGCCCATTTTAGGCGTCGTCACGATCGTGTTGGGGTGCCGAACCTCGTGAAAGAAGTTGGCCCAAATCGCGGTGTTCCCACCATCGATCACCATGATAGCGTCATCCTCGAACACCTCTTGGCAGGCGACCGGGATATGGGCTGGGTGCATCGGGATTCCGCTGTGGCTCAGATGCTTGTCGAGTTTCTTTCGACGAGCCGCCATCTTCTTGTGGACGTCGGCTAGGGCGGCTCCTCGGCTCTTGGGAATTCGAGTCGGTCGGTTGAGCTGTAGTTTCAGCTGCGCTAGGAACTCTCGCAGATCGGCTTGTATTGCCACATCGACCGGCTTGTTGACGCCGATGATTTCAGCATCCAAGTCGACCTGGATCGTCTTCTGCTCGGCCGGATCGCCCCAGTAGGGTTGTTTGCCCCACCAATCGGTTTCACCGACCCGGCTACCCAGCACTAAAACCACATCGGCGTTGCGCCGAACGTGATTCACGGCCTGTACGTAGGGCATAGGAACGACCTTGTCGGACGTCTCGGTCACCGCTGCTCGAGCTGCCCAGCTCGTGGTGATGACCGCTTCTAGGCGATCAGCGAGCTCGAGTACTTCTGAGTGAGCCTGGGCGTGAATGACGCCCGAGCCGACGTGAATCAACGGTCGTTTGGCGTTGCGGAGAAGCTCGGCTGCAGCTGCCACGTCATCGGTGTGTGGTAGCATCCCTTTTCGCACCCGATAGTTTTCCGGCGTACGCAGCCAGGTTGGGTCCAGCTCGTAGGTCCCGTTCATGATGCTCTCGGGGACGTCGATGTGAACGACGCCCGGTCGACCGGTCCAAGAGATTCGCAATGCCTTTCGCAGAATCTCCGCCAAACGGTCAGCGGATGGAACAGCACAGCTCCACTTGGTCATCGGCCGAGTCACCTCGACCTGTGGGAAACACTGGAAGGTGCCCCCCCGGTCCGGGTACGATGCACCGATTCGGCGAGAACTCGTGATCAACAACAGTCGGTTGCCCTCAGCGCTGGCCACCGCGATACCCGGCAGGATGTTGGCGACGCCAGGCCCGTTGCTGGCAATGCACACGCCCAGTTTACCCGTGAGACGGGCGTAAGCTTCGGCCATGTGAGCGGCAGAGCTCTCGTGTCGAGGAGTTATCAGCTTGATCCCGTTGTCGCCCAAGGTTGAAATCAGGCCAAAGTAGGTTCCGTCGATGATGCCAAAAACCTGTTCTACACCCTCAGCAGCCAGCATTCTGGAGGCGATTTCGCCACCCATGATTGTATTGTCTTTCTTTTTCAGCGGGATAGCCATGTCGTACCGTCCTTTAGGATCGTTTCTGCGGTAGATTCGAGAGGAGTATGCTATAGTTTGACCGATCGGTCAAACCGATCGGTCAAAAATTGGTGATAAATTTTATAAGTCATGACAAAGACAAAAGAAAAAAAGAACGGGACGGCAGAGAGAATCCTGGCGTCTGCAGATATTCTCTTCTGTGAGCGGGGCTTTGACGGTGTGAGTATGCGAGACGTAGCGCAGCACGCCGAGGTGAAGAAAGCGTCACTCTTTTACCACTTTTCGAACAAGGAAGCGCTCTTCGACCGGGTTCTCGAGCAGTACTACCAGGCTCATCGCGAAGCGCTTTCGGCCTCGTTCGACGGGGAAGGCACACTGCGGGAGCGCATCCACACCCTAATGGATGCTTATCTCGACTTCATGGCCGACAACCGTCGCTACGCCCAGCTGGTTCAGATTCAAGTTGCCAGTGGGTCGATTCACCGAGACCTTATCGAGCGCAACCTGCGCCCTCTTTTTGATTGGATAGTCGACGCCTTGGCCCCAGTGGCCCCTGAGACAGGCCCCCTGTCGGCCAGGCAGTTCTACGTCACGATATCAGGCATCGTGATCAACTACTTTACGTACGCCCCCGTACTTTCGACGCTCTGGGGTGAGGATCCGTTGAGCGAGCCGGCCCGGGAGGAGCGGCGGGCTCATGTCCATTGGTTGGTCGATGCGTTTTTGGACAAACTCGAATAGGTCCTGAACCCAGAGCCTCAGGCATTTCACTCAGGCGGACACCCTGTCACGAGATTGCACACCCCTTCGTCGCAGATCCTGTCGTTTGCAACGCACTCGCCCGATGGGGCGATGCAACTGAAGACGAGGCAAGCATCGCTCTCGGTGCATGGGTCGAAGCGGAACTCGCCGGTATTGTCCCAGATTCCGTAGCATTCACCGTCGGTCATACCGAAGCAGTTGTCGTTGCCGGGGGATCCGAAATGATAAGTCGAGGGTAATGCCAAGCTCCCAGGTGTCAGTCGTCCCGATGTGGTACCGGTGGTTGAGCGATCGGCTGCGTTCAGGACCATGTGGGTGGCGACGTTTTCGTATTCGGCAAGGAGGCGGAGTTCCGAGTCTCCCACTACCTCCCAGAAAGTCATCGTCCCGCCGCGGTAGATTCGGTGTATCGAAGGTGGTTCCCAGTAGTAGTCTGCTGCCACGGACGTATCGAGCTCGAGGCCGGCTACGCTCATGAAGACCTCCCCCGTCACCCCGAAACTCTCGAGGCCGTGCGGTGGTGAAGCACTCGCGGTGAACGGGATGGAGCGCGTCGCGGCTGGGAGCTCCTCGCCCGTGTCTCCGTCGTATCGATCCTGACCAGCCATCTGGATGTAGATCCCCTGGTTGGCTGGCAGAAACGGGTGTGCGTCGAGAGGAGGACTCGAGTGCGGGATCGGGGTTGGGAGTTCGATATTGTAGGCAACGATTCCCATGCCGTCAGCCCGTAGTCCACTGAAACTCGTCGTGAGTGGACACGGTTCCGGTGCGGTGCAACTGATTTCGGCTTCGACGCAGCCTTCGTCGACATCACACTCCACCACTTCGTGGCACACATCCGAGGGCTCGCAGGTGATCTCGGCTTCGACGCAGCCGTCCTCCGGGTGGCAGCCGGTGATCTCATGGCAGGCGTCAGATGGCTCGCAGGTGATTTCCGCTTCGATGCAACCCTCTTCGGCATCGCAGCCGGTGATCTCATGGCAGGCGTCAGATGGCTCGCAGGTGATTTCCGCTTCGATGCAACCCTCTTCGGCATCGCAGCCGGTGATCTCATGGCAGGCGTCAGATGGCTCGCAGGTGATTTCAGTTTCGACACAACCAGCGTCGGGGTCGCACTCGACGACTTCGTGGCATGCGTCTGAGGCCTCACAAACCACTTCTTCTTCGATGCATCCGTCCTCAGCATTCTCGCCTGTAATGACATGGCACTCATCAGACGGCCCGCACTCGACCGGCTCCTCGAGACAGCCCTCGTCGGGGTCGCAGCCCGTGACTACGTGGAGGGCATCGCTCGCCTCGCATTCGATGGGTTCTTCGCTACCGTCGTGGTTGGTGACGACCAGGTGGGAGGCGGGGCGCGGGTGGCATGCGCATTGTTCCAGGGCACCCACCCCCCGCCCGCATCCCGTCACCTCGTGCAGGTCATCGGAGGGTTCGCAGACAATCTCAACCTCCTGGCAACCCTCAACCGGATCGCACTCGGCGATCTGATGGCACGCGTCCGATGGTTCGCAGGTGACCGAACGCTCGATGCAGCCAGATTCAGCACTGCACCCAGAAATCTCGTGGCAGGCGTCTGATGCGACGCAATCGTCCACAGCCGTCTCGCACTCTTCTTCGCAGGCTTCGGTCTCCGGGTTGTAGACCCAGCCCGCCACGCAGTCGTCTAGACAGGGGCCCGCGTCGGCAGAATCATCGCAAACACGTCTGGCCCCGCACTCTTGAGAACACCGGAACTCGTCAGTATCGACGGCATCGGGTTGCGGTTCTGACCTGCCGGCACAACTCGCCACGAAGCAGAGCGCCAGGAGTAGGACGAGATTGGTCTTCCAGGTTGTGCATGTCACATCGTGACAATAGTAAAAAGAGGAACCGACCGCCAGATAGGGCCACAACCGGCAGTTCTTGCTCCGGTTCACCAGGGGCGCACCGTTCCCAAGACGACACAGCGTTCAGATGAGGCAACAGTGGCGACTAGCAATCCTCGCCCGGCTGGCAGACGGCGCCATCTTGCCAGGACATCCGCCAACTGCCCGTCAGCATCGTCTCTGCTGCGGGAAACTGCCACATCCGGAGTCGGTGAAGGAGGCACTCCCGGACGTCAGCTCCGACGGTCGACATTTCGGCATGAGCTTCGACAACCTGACCCGTCCTTCCGATGAGCACCCGGGCGCGGAGTTGGCCATCCGAGCTTTCGCCGTCCTGAAAACACTGGTCCAACCCCGCCTGATCGTCGGAAGCGATCGCCTCCAACGTAGGCTCAGCAACGGGATCAGCGACTACGGCCACGATGTCACGGAAAAGGGTCGGGCCGAAATAGAAGCGAAGTATCGTGGTGCCGGGTTCGATGCCCTCGACATAAAAGCGCGGCTTCGTACCAATCACGTCGGCCACAGTCGGGTTATCCGAGGTCCCGTAGTCGAACAGGGTCGCGTTCAATTCGGCGATCTGACCAACCGCTAGCACCAGCTCTGGGCTGTCTTCTGGGAGAGAAATCTCAGTTCCGGTGCGCCCGTCCCAGCGCAGTGGCTCCGCCGCAGACTCGGGACCGACCGCCGCGTTGATGGGCTCACTAGCCTCCTCGAGTTCACCCGAGCTGTTGGCGGCTGGCTGACGGGACTGTTGGCCCATTGTCGGCTCGGGTTCGGCCACCGAGGGCGGGCGCTCTGTCTCATCCGTTGCGTTCAACGACAGAATCCACCCAATTACGAGGATGACCATCGCCGCACCAAGAGCCAAGCCTAGATGTTTCTGGCTCGAACGGGGCCGCTGTGCTGCAGCGTACTGTCGCGATCGCTCTCGTTTTCGCAGCCTTTCGCGGATTCGAGCCGCCATCATTTCGGCGGGATATCGCTCCAGAAAGGCCTCATCGTCGGCAATGAGTGCCTCCAGGCGACTGGCGCCACCGTCCTCTCGTTCGAGCCGAGCGAGTATATTAGTTGCTTCTGCATCGCTGAGCTCGCCCAATCGCAGTCGTTCGAGTGTTCGCTCTGGAATTCGTTCCTGGGACTTCATCGGACCACCTCTAACTCGTGAAGCTGTTGGCGCATGACACGGATGCGTCGGCGCACACCCGACACCGACATACCCACTTCGTCCGCCGTTTCCTGCAACGTCAAACCGTCCAAGAAGTGCAGTAGCGCGATAACTCGCGAGGTTTCTGGGTTGTGCTTGAAGAGTCTGCCCAACATTAGACGTGCCTGGGACCGGCTCCCCGAGTCATTCGCGTGGGCCACACCGTGGATCAGCTCTTCGTCGGGGGTCTCGGGACGGCGCCGTCGTGACCGAATCCGATTCAGACAGCTCCGAGTGGCGATGACATAGAGAAGGCTGGATGGCGCTCGAACCTCCGTTGCCCGCATTTCTAGCAGCTTGACGAAGACCTCCTGCATGGCGTCCACGGCTTCGTCTTCATCATTTAGAAGACGCATACACCGCCGATAGACCATTGACCCGTAGGTTCTGTAATATTCTTCGATATTCATGATGCGCTGGGTTCATCCACGTCGTAATTCAAAACACACCACCCTTAGTCACCGCAAGCCGACAAATGTGTCACTCCTTTTCGACGCCGGGACAACAACCAGGTGGCGACCTCCCAGATTCCCGACAGTCCGTGTCTCTTGATCGAGTCTGAATACCAGTTATGTTGTTCGGGCTGCCCGTGTAACGAGAAAGAAAATGAATCGAATTACCGCACTGTTGGGGTTCGTGTTTCTCCTCTCAGGTGCCTGTAGTGACCGGCACTCCCGTTCCACCGACGAAGCCGATGACGCAACCGTGTCGGACGGCCAATCCGAGTCAGACGGCGACGAATCGGACCTGTCTGTCGACGACTCGGTCGAAGACGAATCGGCGCCAGACACCACCGACGACGTCCGAGAACCTCCCAGGGACGCGGGCCGCGACGGGAGCGGTGAACCGGATGTGCCGGTGTTTCTCTGCGAGGCCCACTCCGATTGCCCCTGTGGAGATGGTGTCTGTCTGTCGACCGGGGAGTGCCATTGCCCTCCGTGCCAGGAAGACGAGGATTGCTGGGACGGGCTGAGCTGTTGGCACAGCGTCTGTACCACGATTCCTGAAGAGTGTGTGGGGCCACCCCGCATTCGACCTGACAGCGGACCCGAGACCGGCGGAACGCTGTTTTGGGTCGAGGGCATGGAGTTCTACATCGGTGCCCTGGAGTGGATGGGGCAGATCGGTGACGGACCGATCTTGAGACCGGTGTGGACCCTTGGAATGGGGCCGTGTGGGATGCCCTTCATCTCACCACCTATGGAACCGGGGACCTACCCAGTGCGTGTCGGCTACGGTGGCATCGGTGATCCGGACAACCCGAGAGGGGCCGATCCGGCGGGTATGTTCACCTACGAGGCGAGCGACGAGACGGTCGGGCACGGTTTCTGTCGAGGACCGGCTCAGTGCGAAGACCCCATTGAGGTCTGCGACCTGGGTCTGGGACGATGCGTCCCAAATCTATGTCTTTCGATGTGGTGCAGCGAGTCGACCTGCGACCCAATCCAGGGTTGCGTAGAGGACTCGTGCGAGACCGACGCCGACTGCACTCTAATTCACAGCGACTGCACCTGCGATTCAGAACCGACTGATCGAGCCGGAGAGGTTCTTTCCGACTGCCATCTAGGTGGTTGCGACAGCTGCGAGGCCTCCCACTGCGAAGCGGAGTTCATCGAGGCGGCCTGCGTAAACGGCCTGTGCACCGAGAGGCGAGGCGATCCCGAAGGCCTCGATTGCGAAGCGCTCCAATGGCGCGACTTGACTGGCGGCATCACAGAGATGGGATACTCATCCGATCTCAACTTGGCAGAAAACAACGGGCGAATCGGACTCACGTGGCACGAAAACGGTGAACGCCACATTCGGTACGGCGACGTTCGACTGGCAACCTTCGCGCTCGATCGGATCGACGCGGCCAATTTCGCAACCTTGGACTCGTCTGGGCGAGCGTCGAATCCGTCGATCGCCGGCGTTGGGGATGGGTTCGGCGTGCTATGGTTGAGCGAACATCCAAGTCCCGCAAAGCTCATGTTTCAGCAGATGGACAGCAGGTCCCAATCTGTCAGCGATGCCCGAGTCGTCGACGAGCGCATCGATGAGTCGATCTCTCCTCATGTTCTGACCCGAGGTGATGGTGTCGCTGCCTTTTGGATGCAGAAGAACTGGGGAGAGGACGACGGACTCTACCACGCCGATCTCGCCGCTGATGGTGCTTTGGTCGGTGACATCACCCACCTGTCGTGGATCTCGGGCGATCTGGACCGCTTCTCAGTCGCGGATTTGGGCGACCGTTACGCTATCGGTTGGCGAGGAGAGATCGGTCGTAGCGAGGGCATCATGCTGACCTCCTTTCCCATCGACGATGGGCCGGTCCAAGTTGTCTCCGAAGAGGGGACGCGAGTTGCGATCGATGGCTCCGAATTCGAATCGGGGCTGACCTGGAACAGCCCAGCATCGATCAGGCAGGGTGTCGCGTTCCAGTCCTTCGATCGTGATGGGCAGGCGCTGATTGAGCCGGCCTTTCTCACGCGAGCTGAGGTGTGGAACGGGCAGTTGACCAAGTTGGGGCCATGGTTCGTCTCGACCTGGCTCCAACGGGTCGAGGGCGTTGACGAACCAACCCTGCAGACCGTCGTGTTTCGCGATGATGGCAGGGTTGTCGGCGACGTCATCACAATCGAGGAACGAACCGCCTGGGATTCCGCACAACTTCGGCTAGCGGAGTCGGTGCTCGTCGTTTGGATTGAACGGGGTGGAACTGGTGACACGTTTAGATTTGGCGAATGGACATGCGCCGACGATGACTGATGGGTTTGTGGTCCAAGCACCGAAAGTCCGTTATATTTCGCGCATGAACAAAGCCGTGATTCTCCTAGTGATAGCCGTCCTGGTCGGGTGTCTCGATTCGGTTGCCACCGGACCGGTTTCTGATTTCGGCGAGAACGACCCGGGGACCGGCGATGTCGCCGGTGACCAAACAACCCGCGACCAAACTCCCGACGAAGCACAAGACAGCGTGAGCGATCGGTCTGACGATACACAGGATTCGACCGACGTCGACGAACCGGACCACACGAGTGATGCAGCCACGGATACTCAGGAGGAGGTCGGCGAAGACGTTACGGCGGACGGCGACGCCGAAACCACCGACGACGACACAGTCGCAGACGGTCTCGATGTCGATCTGGCTGACGGCGGGGGAGACTCCGAATGGACAATCATTGCGAGCCCACTACCGGATGGTGGGGAGTTTGGCGCGAGCATGGCGTTCACGCCGGCCGACCCGGACGAGCCAACAACGCCTGCATACCTTGCTATCAGTGCGCCGAATGACCGTTCGATTGGGGCAGTCCTCGTCTATACGGCAGACGACGACGGCTGGACCGTGGATCACACTCTTCGGCCGGATGTGGGCTTGGGGCCTGGGTTTGGCCAATCGGTAGGAATCTTCAAAGAGACCTTGATCGTCGGTGCTCCGGAGGTGGTCTGGAGTGGCTCGGGACGAGGTCAGGCCTACTGGGTAGACGGTCGTGGAGGGAACTGGCAGGCACCGGAAGCCCGACCAGGTGAAGAGCCGACATCAAGCCAGTATGGTTTCGCCGTCGCGACCCACAAACGAAACATGATCATCGGACTCCCCGATCTGAGTCGCCTGGAGTTCTGGAATCTCGACCAGGGCGGCCTGGATGACGATCCTTGGAACACTCTCATCAGTGATGACCATGACGGCCAAATGGGGTTTTCGGTCGCCTGCGACGAGGAACTCATGGCTGTCGGCGCACCGAATCAAAAAGACGGGGAGGAGGTAACCGGAGCCGCTTTCATACTCGAGCGCACGGAATCAGCTTCACCCGTCTATCGGGCCAATCTGACCGGACCGGTCCCCGGCCGTCGCTTCGGACATGCGGTCGCGTTGGACGTTCCCGAATTCGACAGCGCTGGCCTCATGATCTTTGTAGTCGGCGCACCCGGCGCTGCCGTCGGTGAGGGTGCCGTTTACATCTACGAATGGGTTCCAGGCACGTCGTCGTGGGATCCGACCCTCACCATCGAGTCACCGGGCGGCGTATCTCAGTTCGGGGAGACCGTCGCCCTTTGGGACACCACCTTGGCGATCGGATCCGAGGACGGCGTCTTCCTCTATACACGCACTTCCTCCGAGGTTTGGGCGACTCGAACACTCCACATGCCGAGCGGCATCGACTCCCTCGAGTTCGGCACCTCGTTGGTGGTCAGCGATACCCAACTTTTTGTTGGTGCACCGGGAGGCGATCGCGTGTATGTCCACGAGCTGACGGACTGAGTGGAAGTTAGGTGGGTGTGAACAACCGGGCCCCTCGACAGACCAAAACAGCCCTATCAAAGACGCTCTCAAATCAATGCCTTCTCGTTGCCGCGCTCACAGTCGCGGGCTGCGTGGGGGAAGCGAATCTCGCGGGTGAAGACGTGGCGACAAACGACATGAGTGGCGACTCGTCCGAGGTGTTCGACGATGCCGCTGCCGATCAAAATAATAGTGACGGGACCGATGGTGGCCTTGCGGTCGGGCCAACCTGGCCTGCAGCCGGAATGACCTTCGCCACGTGGGACCAGGGCGTCTACTCGGGCGCGGCGAGCGACGAGTCGTTGGCCAACCTCGCAGATACAGGCGCGAGGTGGGTCTCAGTCATCGTTACGACCTACCAGTGGAATATCACCGATACCGAGATTGAGGCCGCCGAGTGGACTCCCGACGAAGCTGATCTTCGGCACGTGATCCAACAAGCTCACGGCCTGGGTCTGAGTGTCATGCTGAAACCTCACGTCGACCTGTTGGACGACCCCGACCACTGGCGCGGAAACATCGGCTTGACCTTCGATGAGTCAGACTGGGGTACCTGGTTTCAATCATACTCCGACATGATTCTTGGCTACGCCCAGATCGCCGAGAGTGAAGGTGTTGCGCTTTTCTGCATCGGCACCGAGTTGAGCGCAACCAGCCATCACTCCGCTGAGTGGCGTTCGTTGGCAGCGGAGGTACGCGAAATCTACCGAGGGCAGCTCGTTTACGCCGCCAATCACGGGGGCGAGGAGGCGGCCATCGACTGGTGGGACGAGCTCGATCTGATCGGGGTCGATCCATACTACGGTCTGACCGACATCGACCAACCGACGGTAGAAGAACTCAAGGAGGGCTGGGCGGAACGACGAGACGCCTTGGCTGCTCTCGCTGAACGCTATGACCGGCAGATCCTCTTCACCGAACTTGGCTACCGCAGCGCGCTCGGCGCCAACCGGCGGCCCTGGGAGTGGGGCACGGAGGCTCCGGTTGACCTCGAGGGCCAGCGCAATGCCTATCAAGCCGCCTTCGAAGTGTTCTGGGAGGAGCCCTGGTTTGCCGGCGTTTTCTGGTGGACATGGCGGGCCGACCCAGAGCAGGGGGGACCCAACGACCGGGGCTACACGCCATACGGGAAGCCTGCCGAAGACGTTGTGCGCGAATACTACCGAGACGAGTAGCTGAATCAGTAGAACCCAACTAGGTGGAGCCCAATCGCGAAGGCTGCCAGGCCGCAGGGAACGCCAAACGGGAATGTCCAGTTGACTCGGTTTGCCCAGCGTCGCAGGGCCGCTATGTCACCTTTCTCAGCGGCATTGCGGCGACGCATGACAAACACCACGCAGACCAAATTGATGAGCACAGCAGCAGAACCCAGCGCGATTTTCGCGACGAGCAAGCCAGTTAGGTGGGCATCTCGGAGCAAGAAGAGGCCTGTCGCAACCACCCCCACGAGTACCGGCAGTTCGACCAGCAAGTCGATCCAGTAGTGCGCTTCGGCGGCACCCTTTCGAGTGTCGTCGTTCTTCCATCCACGCCATTCCAGAACAGCCTCGACTGCAACGCATCCCAACCAAATACCCAGCAAGAAAATGTGCGTGAAGAGCAGACCGTTCATAGGTGAAACCCGTCAGTAAATGTTCGGTTCGAATAACGGCACGTCCGCCGACTAGTCAGCTTCTGGGCAGACTTCGCGGCCGTCCGGTGGTGTAATCGCGACGCTCGGATCGGCTCCCGCCGACCAGTTGGCTATTATCTCGAACATCCTATAGGAGGTGTCGCCGACCTCGATTTCGACGTCAAAGACCGAGTCGTTGTCGCTGAGTGTCTCGTGTCGCGGGCAGGTGGGGCTAAAAACGCCAGGGGCGACGGTCATGTCCGAACCTTCGTGGGCGCTAGTCTGGATGTCCGCGAGGCCAGCGAGTTGTTGGCGAATGAGCTGCCCGTAGGTCTCGAGATTCACGACGCCTTCGTCTTCGTAAGAAAACCTGAGTTCGCCATAGGAGCGAGTGAGTAGTGAATCAAACTGGCTAATTCTGATGAACATCGGGGTGGTGATGTGATGCTGTAATACGTGCATCAAGTCGCTGCATAGGTACGTGTCGTCGTCTCCATTGGCCTCGTGCCACGCCACGCAGCTGGCATCAGCTCGATGCCCCCAATAGAAGCTCGAGCCCTGTTCCCACACGATGCGAGAGTGACTCTCGTAGTCGCAGAGGAACGGTTCCTCGGTGCACAGAGTCGCGGTTGAGTAGTCCAGCGTGCTCCTGTCGGGCTGGAAGATCGAATCGATTATCGCGAAGTACTTCAGCGGGCAGCTGTCCGGATCCTCGCAATTGACGTTGTTCGCGATTGCGAGATCTCTGACATGGTCGGCGTTGTTGATGACCCCGGTGCCGCCTCCTGACGCACCCGACAGCACAATGAACTCAGCTTCGTCGAAATCGGGCAGTGTGACCGGTGCATCTCCGCTGGTATGGGTCAGGGCATCCACCCCATCTCGACGGAGCGTTCCGACTACCGCGTCGACGATCTCTGCACCCAAGTGGTGAATACGGTACTCCACTGTCCCCGCTGCGGGTAGCTCAGCACTGGTCACCACGTCTCTTCGGGTTCCGCCCCACCCATCCGAACTGCAGTAGCGAACGAAGACCTGATTGTAGTTCCCAGTCGGGTTGTCGACCCGCCGAGCCAAGATCCCTTTTCCGTTGATACCTTCAACGGGCGACTCGGTGGCGGTCATGCCCTGCATGCCGAAGTTGGTATCAAACGAACACCAGCGCTGAAGGCATAGTTGACCATTCCCGCAGGAACCCCCTCCCTGCAGCTGGATGACCCACTTGTTTTGGTTTTCGTCGCCGTCGTAGGGGCGATAGTAGAAGAACGCTCCAGTGCCATCGTTGCACAGCGCGTCGGGGAAGACATCGAGGTCGATGTCGTGCCGTTCCAGATAGGAGGCATGATTTGCCCTGCCCAGGCCTCCTGCCGAGCCGCGTTGACCGCAGCCGACGGCTTCTGGCAGCAATGGCACGTCACTCACATCGGCGTCTTGCCCAGACTCGTCCGGCGATTCGTCTGTGACCGAGTCTTCCTCGTGGTCTGCTTCAGTCGTGTCGTCGGTCTGAGAATCGGTTGCGACGTCAATCGGGGCCTGGTCGAGTTCGGCCGACGCGTCATCATCGTCGTTGTTGTTTCCGCCGTCTCCACCACAGCTCGCGCTGAGTAGGAGCGCCGCTAGAAAAGCGATCAGTGAGACCCCGCTGGTGGGGGGCGGACTTGCGGCGAGGCGGATTGGCAGCATGATTACCTTCCACCGAGACAAGCTGGCCCGGTGTCACAATGGTTGGTTCAAAAAATGAGTCGACAGGGTAGCAGATCTGGGCCCGGTTGGAAAGCCCGAGCGGAGGACACATCGGCCCTCGTTGCCGCAAAGCGTTGTCAGGCAGGGATCGAAGTCGGTCCCTTGACCGCCAGCGATCGGAGTCACGCCGTAGGGGTTTCGCTCTGGGACACAGGTCACGTGTGGAAGTCCGTCCGGGCCCGTTATCGGGTGAGCAACCTGCCCTTCGGAGCAGTAGCAACCCGCCCGGCCGTTTTCTTCGACGCAGGTTCCGCCCACGCCGCAGTAGTTGAACGCGCAGGGCGAGGGCAGCAACTGGGTGCGCACCTGGCCGCCACACTCGAGCATCGAGGTGTTGAGGCTCAGGTCGAGTACATTGCTGACCACGGATCCGAACGCACCGCCCGGTGCGAAGATGGGATCGACCGTCATGTGGTGAGGACTCATGCGCGTGTAGTAACGCGACAGTATCCGCCCGTTGACGTTGCCCACGAACTCCGTCGAAAAGAAGTTGCCCTCGTTCTCGTCCGCCCTGCGGGCGACATATTCAAAGTAATTCGTCTGACCCAGCTCATTGAAGAGTATCTGCGAGGGGTCGGGAACGTCGTAGAAGTAGTTGGCTGGAGCGTAGGCACGGTCGGCCACAATGAAGACCTGTATGCCCATCAGTGGCTGCGCGGCAACTGCGGTCAGACGAATTGGTATGTTGGGGTTCGTTCCACGGTAGCGAAGTTGCACCGGTTGAAGACTCGACGCCGTCCGGTCAGAACGAATCTTGAGGGCGAGAAAGGCCTGACCGTCGAACTGGGGGCCCGGTCTCAGTATCTCGAGTGACTGCTGTTCGATCGGAAGCGTCTGATTGCTGTGAACCGGGTCGTCGAGCATCGCTTCCAGCAGATCAGCGATCTCGGGAATGGGCGCGATGGCACCCAGCGGTGGGTCCTCCACGGGCTCCTCCGGATTGTAGATGTCCATCAGTGGAATCATGTTGGTCGATACGTTGTAGTCATTGGACTGAAGCCAAGTCACCAGGTCGTCGCTCGATCCTGCGCCGATGATGTGGAACTCGTAGGTCGCGGTGGATCCGGACCCAAAGACCGCGACCGGATTTTCGCCCGTGGTGTCCCAGTACGCCCCATCCCCGGCGGAGTCCGACGAGCAACCCGTCATGCCGCAACTCGGCGCTGGTCCGAAGTCGCACGGAGCCTGAGTCGGTAGGTTGACCACCAGATTGGATGGGTTCTCCCACTGCGCGAATACGTTGTTGTTCGACTCACTGACCTCTGGGTAGGCTCCGACCGGTATCAGCCAAGCAAACTCCTCGGCGTCGCCCTGGTATTGAATCTGAATTGTGGCTGTGATCTCGTCGCCGCGTACGTCAAACAGAATGCGTTCGGCGTTCTGGTCGACTGGCGACGGTGCTCGCGGAGCGGCAAGATTAGGGCCGCCACTCGAACAGAACATCCCACCACACGCCAGCGCCGAACTCCACCCAATCAGGTTGAGTGCGCAGACCACCAATATCGTGATGACTCGTTTCACGATTCCTCCGTCGTTCATGTGAGGGCATTGGCAGTGGGCGGCATATTAGGAGAATCGGATTCGAATTCAAATCGGAGGAGAACTTTTCTTGAAACATTAATTATTGTAGGGTTTTACGGATCGGTCGTTCGCGGAGTGATCAGAGGACTCTCCGTCGCGGACCCTCCTTCGGTAGAAGCCAAGACCTTTCACTTTGTGGATGAACTTCGAACCCGAACATTCTGCAGACCTATTTGTGGCGTTTGTTCGTTCCTAACTCCCGAACGAGAGAGGTACGATGAAGCGCACTGTTCTTCCGCTATCGATTGCCATTGCAACCGGGGTCACCTTGTTGAGCGCCAATGTCTCCGCCGAGAGCTGGTGCGCCGAGCCTCTGTGGGTACACGAGTGGGGCGTTCAGATCTTCGATGGATCAGGGGCCGCTCTCCCACCTTCGACCGCTGCGCCAGCAGAACTGACACCTACCGAGGAGATGACGATGTGGAAACCGGCTCTGGTGGCTTTAGCCTCCCTTTGCGCGACGACCTCCAGCGCTACTGCCGCCAGCTGGTGTGCAGAACCGCTTTGGGTGCACGAATGGGGCGTACAGCTCTTTGAAGCTGAAGGCGACGCTCAACCTCCGTCTGTTTCACCCCCGCCCAGTCCAGAAGAGGAGATGACGATGTGGAAACCGACCTTGGTTACGGTGGCCGCGCTCTGCGCAATGACCTCCAGCGCATCGGCTCGCAGCTGGTGCGCCCAGCCATTGTGGGTCCACGAATGGGGCGTCCAGCTCTTTGACGGTGAGGGTACGTCAGCAGGCCCACCCCCTTTGCCCGAGTATTTCCACACCACGGGGCCGACGAGCGTGACCGCACACGAGATGGTGCGCGATATGCCGGCGGATTCAGGCATACGAACCCTCCCGGTCGTCCACTTCTACACCAGTGGAAGCTGGGCCAACGACGTGCCAGTCGCGATTGACGTCGGCTTCACCGAAGGCGCCGCCGCCGCTTGGTATCCACAGGTCGATGTGCTCAGGCCAGCGGAGGATGCGAACTCGGCTTCAGCCGCTGTGAATCGGGCACTGCTCGACGGGTTACGAGTTTCGAGGCCGCCGGTTTTTAGGGTGCCTCCGACGGCTACGCCGATGCCAGCAGACCCGACTGCCCAACTCTCTTGGGAGTCGTTGGTATTGACCCCGGCCCCCCGCCACGACGCTCGTTCGGCTGGATCTGTCGATTGGGTCGACGACCTAAGGGGGCTCGACGCGATGTGGGTCAACAATCACAGCGAGAGCGAACGCTTTCTCTTCTATGAAGCCGACACCAGCGAGCGAGCACTGATCGAGTTGAGTCGAGGCGAAACCTGGGCTTCAGATCGCGGCCACTACCTGGCGTCGAATCTCTCCGAGTACGATGTGCACGACGTCTTTATCGTGAACCGAGAGGGCGATCAGGTCTCGGTGTTCTTTGCGCCTCGCATCCCTGCCGGATCAAGCGCAGGGTTCCTTTTCGAGGACCACCAGTTGGAGCCGGACGAGGTTGGAGCCGGCACCCGCGAAGCGCTCAAGGCTCGATTGGTCGACCGCGCCAATCCAGATATGCCCACAGATTATAGTTGGTTCGAGGGTGGCGAGTGCGTGATGATGCGCGACCCGGCCGTTCCCGAGACCGCCGCCAGTGGCCACCAACTCTACTCGGCCGAGGTCGAAGCCATTCTCGACGTCTGGAGCGAGGCCTTCTTCGAGCAGGACGGAACGACCATTTTGTATCGCGAAGACATCGCCTACCTCGACGCCATGATGCCATTGTCGGTCTATACCGACATGTTCCACTATCCGGTGACTCAGCGACTTGGGCTGGGCCTAGTTCAGAACGTAGTGCTTCCCTAACAACGGCGAAGTCGGAGGCGAACCAGTGTCCAGAACCTATCGCACAACCCTATTGCTGGTCCTTGTTTCGATGCTGGCGATGACCGGACTACCATCACCAGTCTCGGCCGAACGCTGGTGTGCCCAGCCGTTGTGGGCCCACGAGTGGGGCGTTCACACGTTCGACAATGATGGTTCACCGTTGCCGCCACCGCCCTTGCCTGACTATCTGCACACGGTCGGACCGACCTCAGTGACGCCACACGAGTTGGTCAGGGAGATGCCCGCCGATTCGGGAGTGAGAAGACTGCCCGTGGTCCACTTCTATACAGGCCACGGTTCGCCGAGCGAGGTGCCCCTCGCCGTTGAGGTCGGGTTCACCAAGGGCTCGGCCACCGTTTGGTACCCACAGGTCGATCAGCTCAGAACGGCAGGCGTTGCGCATGGGCTGTCGGCGCTGGAGGG
>CAZDBH010000119.1:0-19186 GCA_964503485.1 uncultured Bradymonadales bacterium
CCGGGTGTTGGTCCGGCCGGGGCATAGCGTCGGGCACGTGAACACCGCTAGCTCAAACTACCTCCGGTTGCGGCCACCCCCGACTCTGCTAGGTTTTGACCCAATGATGCAGATCGTCCACGTCGACGACGTCGTTGAAGGCATTGCTCAGAGCCTGAGGCCTGGTGTCCGAGGGGTCTTCAACTTAACAGGACCGGGCCCAATCGCACTCAGCGTACTGCAGAAACAGCTCGGCAGGCGCAAACTCCCTCTCCCCGAGATGATCGCGAGGCCCATAATGAAGACCTTGTGGGATCTTCGACTGACCACTTTCCCGACTCCAGAGATGGACTACATCAAGTATGTCTGTATGGTGGACGGGTCCCGCGCCAGGGAGGTCTTAGGGTACAAACCAAAGCGGACCCTGCGCGAGACGATCGAAGCCGTTCGTTACTGAACTGACAGGCTCTGAATGATTCTAATTTGCGATGATGAAAAGAACATCCGCCGAACCCTCGCGATGGTTCTGCGCGGCGAAGGCCACGATGTTCAAGCCTCGGCTTCAGCTGAAGAGGCACTCGTTCGGCTCGCCGAAGGCGGCTGCGATATCGTCTTACTCGACATGCAGTTGCCGGGTATGAACGGACTCGAGGCGCTGCGTCGAATCAAAGAGGCCGACAACGACGTCGAAGTCATCATGGTATCAGGACATGCCTCGGTTCAGGACGCGGTCGAAGCGACCCGGCTGGGCGCCTTCGACTTCATCGAAAAACCGATCGACCGTCAGCGCCTACTCATTACAGTCGGTCATGCCCTGGAACGTCATTCGTTGAAGGAGCGCGTCAAAGCGCTGACCGAGAAAGACAGCACGACCCGTATCATCGGGGACTCCGCGGCCATGCGTCACCTGCTAAACGAGGTCGAAAAGGTCGCCAAGACCAAGGCCCGGGTCTTGATCACAGGGGAATCGGGAAGTGGTAAGGAGCTCATCGCTCGCGCTATTCATGACCTCAGCCCCCGAGCCAACCGCCCTTTTATCAAGGTCAACTGCGCAGCGATTCCAGCCGATCTCATCGAGAGCGAGCTCTTTGGACACGAAAAGGGAGCGTACACAGGAGCACTCAAGGCCCGCAGGGGGCAGTTCGAGCTGGCTCATACCGGCACGTTGTTGCTCGACGAAATCGGAGACATGAGCCTGAGTGCTCAGGCCAAAGTGTTGCGTGTGCTCCAGACCGGCGAACTGACAAAAGTCGGCGGTGAGACACCCACCAAGGTCGACGTGCGCGTGGTGGCGGCGACCAACAAGAATCTGATTAAAGAGACCGAAGAGGGCCGTTTTCGTGAGGACCTCTATTTTCGTCTCAACGTCGTACCCCTGGTGGCAATTCCTCTTCGAGATCACAGTAACGACATCCCTCTGCTGGTGGAATCGTTCCTCAATTTCTTCTCTGAGGAGCATGACCTGCCCCGTAAATCGATTACGCCTGAAGCGCTCGAGCTACTGCAGCGCTACCGCTGGCCTGGGAACGTCCGTGAACTTCGCAACATCGCCGAGAGGTTGCTCATAATGGGGCACGACCCCATCGAAGTGGGCGACTTGCCGGCTGAACTCCTGCCTGAGCGTCCGACCCTTGCTGGTCCAGCTGCGTTGCCTCCTGGCTTGCACACACTGAAGGCGTTCAGAGAAATCTCAGAGCGCGGATACATCAAATCGACCCTGCGGGCCAACGATTGGAACGTCAGCCGAACCGCCGAACGGCTAGGCGTGGAGCGCACGAACCTCCACAAGAAGATCAAGCAATACGCCATCGCTCGGGACGATGACTAATGGGGGCGTTTGGGGCTGCACGCTCGCCTCTGCTGCGAGGCGTCAAGATCATCTTGATCGTGAACGTCGTGCTCTATCTGGCCGAACTGATTCTGGCTTATGCGGTCGGATTCAACGATGAGCGAATCAGCCAGGTTCTCCATCCTCTCGCCCTCTCGGCTGACGATGTAATCTCGGGTTATGTCTGGCAATTCTTCACCTATATGTGGGTGCACGACTGGAACGAGATCACCCACATCATCTTCAATACGCTCGTCTTGTTTTGGTTCGGTCCGATGTTGGAAGAGCGTTGGGGCACGAGAACCTTCACCTTTCGCTACCTCTTCTGCGGCTTGGGTGGCGGACTGGCGATATTTGTGGTCGGCCTGGTCTACAACGCGATTGCCACACAGCCGATGGCTCCCACGCTCGGGGCCTCCGGCGCAATCGCCGGTCTCATCATGGCCTACTGTATTGTCCACTGGCATTCGACCCTCGGCATCTTCAGTCTCCGGTTCAAGGGCCGAACACTGTTCCTCGTCTTTATCGGAATCGACTTGTTGCGGCTTGTTGCGGGCGGAAACGTCGCGGTGCAGGCGCACTGGGGTGGCATGGCAACGATGGCAGTCATTATGAATCGCAATCAGCTGTCCCCTGGCGTCCTCAGACTGCGACTCAAACGATGGCGCCTAAAGAGACGGCTGCGGCTCAAACCGGGTGGCAAATCGAACGGCGACTCGCGCTATATGCACTGAACGATATGATTTCATTCCCTTTGCTTGCAGTTCCGGTACAATCGTCGTCGCTCGGGACGGGCAAAGAGCGGAGTAGCTGATGAGCGTCCTCAAACGTCTAAACACACTGGTCCGGTCGAATCTCAACGACCTCTCCTCGAGAGTCGGACAACGAAACGTGATGCGCGAGGTAACGAGCAGCGTGCGAGAAGCGAAAGCCCAACAAGTCGAGGCGCGCGCCATCGAAAAACGCCTGTCGCGGGAATACGAGGCATTGCTCGATCAAGCCTACCAGTGGGAGCAGCGCGCTGAGATGGCGTTGAGATCCAACAACGAAGGACTTGCTCGGCAGGCGCTAGCTCGCAAACAGCAGATCGATCGGCGAGCCCAGGGAATCAAACAGTCGCTGGATGAACAGCAATCCTATCTGCTCGACCTCGAGTCGTCCATGCACGCGATTGAAGTGAAATTCGACGGCATGCGTGACCATCAGAGGGCTGTGTCGGGAGCGTCTTCGGGCGGGGTCGGCCAGACACCTCAGGCGGGCCGATACGATCGCACCGCGTCGCTCGAGGCCAGCGCTGAGCTTACAGGACTCGGCGACGCCGAGACCTTCTCGACCTTCGACAGGATGGCAGACCGCATTGACTCGGCCGAAGCCCAGTTCGAGGCCATGCGCGAGCTGAACGCCGATCTGGACCCCTCGGCCCGAGACTCTGATCTCGAGGCCAAGTTCCGGCACCTCGAGACTGATAAACAATTGGACAAGATGAAAAGTAAATCGGACTCCATGGACGAGTTACGGCGCCGATTAGAGGAAGAATGACCGCTCGATCTACTTTGCCAATCCTGGCCATGTTGTGCTTGTCTCTGCTCCTTGCGTGCTCGGTCGAAAAGGACCTGCGCTGCGCCGAGATAGAGGACATTCTTGTCAGTCGTGGGCAGCAGCTTCCAACCGCCTGTGAAGTCGATACCGACTGTCTGATCGTCGAGGTGCGACCCGGCGTGGCAGCTGTATCCAATCAGCCCTTCGATTCGAGCAGCGTCGACTACCTGGTCGAGGAGTACGAGTCGACCTGTGGGTCCTTCAACACGACCTATCGAGCTGCTTCATCGCTGTGCGAATCAGATGGGATCAATCGCTTCTGCACACTGCAGGTCGAGTCGATCTATCTGAACCCAGACGCTGGGGTCGGGGTCGAAGACGTGGCTTGTGAGTGTGAATCCAGCACCGATTGCCCCGAGAGCGCACCGCTCTGTCAGGGCTGCTTATGCCTCGACGTCTGCGGAGCAGCCTGCTTCAGGGGCCACCAGTGTGGAAACATGGATGAACTCGGGTTTGGCCAAAACCTCTCGGACTGCGCCAACCGCTGTAATCAACTGCTCATCAACGATCCCGGTCCAGCAAACGCTCTGATGGAGTGTCTCTCCACGAGCTCCTGCGTCGGAATGGCCGCTTGCCGTTAACTACGGGCAAATAGCGGACACCGCCCGTGATCGGTTGTTCCTGCTCCCCACCAAAGAAATAAATCCGACTTAATCGTTGACTTTGGATTAAGTACGACTTATTAATTTGACCATGTCAGATTCAGGTCAACGGAAAGCCGACCGCGTAGCCCAGCAGATTCTCGGCCGGATCGTCCACGGCCAGCTGGAGGTCGGTGCGATCCTGCCGAAGGAGTCGGACTTGGCCGTCGAATTTGGGGTGAACCGCGGTGTCGTGCGCGAGGCAAACAAGCTGCTCGAGGTGCATGGGCTCCTGAGACCAATTCGTAGGCGCGGCACGGTGATTCTGGATCCGATGGAGTCCGTCAGTCCCGACGTGCTCAAGGCGATGTTGATTGGCCCTGATGGTACGATCGACAGCAAGGTGCTGGGCGAGTTTCTGGAAATCAGAACCGAATTGGACCAACTGATGTGCGGTTTGGCGGCGGAACGCCGGACGGATGAGGACATCGCGTACATCGACGAGCTGCTGGAGGAAGCCGAGGGAGTGCTCGACGACCCGGAGCAGTACGGCAAGCTGATCGACGGACTTGGACTTCGACTGGCACGGGCTGCCCACAACCGCATCTTCCTCATGCTTGCGCACTGGCACCGGCGTGTCAGGCACGATTTCGACGAACTATTTGTTACCGTGCGGATTAATACCGAAGCCCATTTGATGGGTACTCGAGTGCTGCTGGACGCCATCAAAGCCGGCGACCGAGAGCTCGCCGAGTCGGTTGTTCGCAACTTTCACGAGTGGGCCAACGAGCATTTACTCGCTATGGCCGAGAAGAAGAGCTGAGAGTCCGGAGGGGACTCGAAACCCAACAATAACGGCTTCGGCCGTACTTACGGAGAATTGAAATGGCATCAGTTGCTGAGCGCCTACAGGGTCAAGACCGCCTTCATGCTATCGATGGGCTTGGTCCCCGAGTGAAGGAGGGACCCGCCTGGCTTCGGGAACACAGAGGGATCAACGTCGTGCGCCTGCAG
Organism: uncultured Bradymonadales bacterium; assembly: GCA_964503485.1. Lineage (GTDB taxonomy): Bacteria > Myxococcota_A > Bradymonadia > JAFGEP01 > JAFGEP01 > CAZDBH01. The sequence continues at coordinate 5,002 of CAZDBH010000119.1, forward strand.
GGCAGTCATTACGACATGGGGCGTCAGCACGGCGTATTGTTGCGAAAACAGATTCCCGAGGGTCCGATTCCATACTACAGAACCTACGTCCTGCGGATGCTCGAAAACTCGGGATTCAGTGCACTTGCTCCGGCGATGTGGGCCCTGTGCCGACTCACCTTGGGTCGCAGAGTGCGCAAGGCGATCCCTGAGTTCGCGATGGAAGCGATTCAGGGACTGGCCGACGGCTCCGGGATTCCGATGAAGGAGCTTCTCGAGGGATATACCATGCCCGATTCGCTGATGTGGCTGGCTGCTCGCTCGATTCGGCTAAAAAACCGCGGACCTGCACTGCACCACCGGTTGGCCCTGGGCTTGGGCTGTACCTCAGCAATCGCATGGGGTGACGCCACCCAGGACGGGAAGTTGCTCCATGCGAGGAACTTTGATTATCACGGGGTCGATAGTTGGCCGAAGACGTCGACACTGCTCTTCCACAACCCCGATGAGGGGCAGCGGTATGTCTCGGTCGCCTCGGCCGGCGTACTGCTGGGGGGCGCGACAGCAATGAACGAAGCCGGCCTCAGTCTCACCGTTCACCAGCACATGTTCACTGATGCGACCCGACTTGGGGGTACTCCGATTGGAGTGATCGGTGACCGGGTGATGCGAAACGCCGAGTGCCTCGACGACGCTCAAGCCATCATCGAGGAGTACGACCCGATCGGCTGTTGGACTTACCTTGTTACCGATGGCAAGAATGGGGAAGTGCTGTGCTTCGAGGAGAACCCAGACCGGCAGGTCGCGATGCGGCACGGTCGAGATGTTGGAACGTTTGGGTACAGCAACATCTACCTGGACCCAGAACTGGGCAAGACCGAGCAGAATCTCTATCCATCGTACTGGCGAGCCAACCTCGGTCGCTACCAACAGGCCTGTGCGAGTCTCGAGGCGGGCAAAGGCAGCCATACTCCCCAGACTGTTGCCAGTATTTTGGCTCGGGAGGGTTCTGATGGCAGCTGCCGAATCCGCGATGCCGTCGCAATGATGATGACGGTCGCCTCGGTCGTCTTCAAACCAGAAGATGGCGTAGTTTGGGTCGCCACAGGGGAGGTGCCCACCTCTCAGAACGAATACGTGCCCTTCAGCCTTCAAGACGAGGATGTCTCGCAGGACTGGGATCCAGTCACCCCATCGGTTAGTTCGGACGCTTCGGGGCGGGAGGCCTTCGAAGCCTACACAAAGGCGTACTTGGAGTACTTCGATGGGAGAGATATCAAGGCCAGTCGCCTGCAGGCTGAGCGGGCTCGGGCCGCCGCTCCGAACCAGTCACTCTATCACTTGATGGCTGCTCTGCTAGCGCTGCGGGACGGGGATTACGACGCCGCTTTGAGTGCCTGCGACTCGGCGATTGAGCTCGGGCACTGCGACGTCGAGCGAGTGGCCAGCTTCCATCTCTGGAAAGGATGTACGCTCGACCTGCTCGGTCAGCGCGGCGAGGCGTTAGCGGAGTACGAGAAAGTGCTCGCCATGAAGGCTGATAATCAGGCGCGGAAGGCCGCTCAGAGAAATGCGAAGAAACCGTATCGACGCAAGCAGGCCTCCAAGATCGGCATCGAGTTCGGATTTATCGACGTCGTCGATCCGTGAGCCCAAGCCTAGCCGTTGGTCAGCTTTGAGACCGCAGCCGACAATCCAGAAAAAGAGAATGGTTTACGGAGCACTCCCTGTGCGCCAATCGTCTCCAGCCCTTCACCTGTGCCCGCCACGTCGTATCCCGTGCAGATGAGCACAGGGATATCGGAATCGACTCTGCGAATGTGCTCCAGGGTTTCTCGCCCTGACATCACAGGCATTGAGAGGTCGAGTATCATGCCATCCAGACTCGGCCCTTCGTTGCGGTGAATCTCGACGGCTTCGGCACCGTTGCACGCCTGCAGAACGGTGTAGCCCAGCGACTCCAACATACGCGTCAGGAGGTCTCGTACCATCATCTCGTCGTCGACGACCAGGAAACGTCCGGTACCTCGGGCCAGCTCTCGAGCTGGCTGTTGCGAGGCGGTTGCGGGTTCTTCGTATTCTGGCAGCGTGACGGTGAAGGTGGTTCCGACATCAGGTACGCTCGAGACCTCGATTGTCCCGTGATGCTGTTCGATGATGCCGTAGGCGACCGACAGGCCGAGTCCGGAACCCTGTCCCAGTTCCTTGGTGGTGAAAAACGGCTCGAAGACGCGGCTGACAACGTCCTCGGGCATCCCGATTCCGTTGTCCGACACGGTCATGACTGCGACCCGTTCGCTGGTTGAGGTGGCCGCGGTGGTTTGGCTGCGGCGCTCCAGGGTCACAGCGATCCGTGGCGACTGCGGCTGTTCATCCATGTCGGTGAGCGCGTCCCGAGCGTTCAGCAGGATATTGAGCAGGACTTGGCTCAACTGCCCCGCATCCGCCAGGACAGTTGGAGGCTCGGCGGGCACGACCCAATTCACTTCGATCCGGCGATCGATCGATCGCCGAAGAAATCGAACCGCTTCATCTACCACGCCGGCTAGGTCCACGGCGGCCAGAAAGAGCTCGGAACGTCGACTGAAAGCGAGCATCTGGTGAACCAAGTCGGCTGCCTTATCGACGGCGGCTTTGGCAGACTCGAGCAGGTCGCCAGACGGGTCGTCTGCCTCGAGCTGCATGGACACCAGCTCGATGTTTCCGAGGATTGGTGTGAGCAAGTTGTTGAAGTCGTGTGCCAAGCCACCCGCGAAGAGGCCAACCGCCTCCATCTTCTGAGCCTGCACCAGTTGCTCTTCGAGTTGCCGCCGCGCGCTGCGGTCCCTGATAACGACGACCCCGCCGAGATGCTCGTCTGACTTGTCCACTACTGGGTACACGGATTGTTCGACATGTAGAACAGCACCGTCTCGGCGCACAATCGTGGTTTCGACGGGCCGTGGATCGGGTGAGGAATTGGTCGACGCCAAACACAACGCGCACTGCTCAGGCGCCACCGGAAGAGCTTGGGCTCTGCTGGAGTGGAGTAGGGAGTGTCCGTGCGGCGAGACGAGCTCTGCCGATGTGTAGCCGGTCAAGCGGCAGGCGGCGGGATTTGCGAAGGTGACTAAACCGTCGAGACCTACCCAGATGATGCCGTCTGCGACCGACTCGAGAATCATGACGTGTTCGCGATAGAGTCGCTCCAACTCTCTCGTTCGATCGGCGACGATTGTGGCCAGTTCGGCGCTCAGGTCTCTTTGTCGCCTCAGCAGCTCTGCGTTCTCTATCGTGGTTGCCGCCAATCCTGCCGCCAATCTGACCAATCCGGCACGCCGGGCAGAGAAAGCGCTCGTGGCGACGGAGTGTTCCAGATAGATAACGGCGAACGGCTCACCACCGCGCTTCACTGGAACACACAGCACCGACCGCACCTGCGATTGGCTGATCCATGGGTCGGATCCGAAAACGGAGTGGCTGCCCGCCTCGTCGAGAATCACCTCGGAATCACTTCGCCAGGCGAAGAGGATAGGCTCCCATGCGAGGTTCTCCCACTGGCTTCGAGGCGCCAAGTCTGCCACGAGAGTTGGTTGACCGGCTGATCCGACTGCGGCTACACGGAGCTCCTGCCCGTGGTTCATGAGTACAGCGCAGCGTTCAGCACCCGTGCTTTCGAGCAGTGCGCTCACCAGATGGCGGAGCACGGTCTCGCGCCCGACGCCGTCCGAGATGGATTGAGAGAGGCGGTCGAGATTTTGGAGGTCGAGCCTGACCAATTCCAGGGATGTGGTGTCGGGTCCAATTGCTCGGCTGGGACGTCCACGCAGTGTCGGATCGAGACGGTCCAACTGACGTACTCGCGCCTCCGCTCCCCAGCGCGCCCAATACTCTCGTGCTTGGCCCAAATAGAACCTGAACAGCCGCAGTCGGCCCCGTTCGCGATGAAACGCCGCGGTCCTCTCCAACACCAGCGCAGTTCCGTGCGGGGTCGCGCTGGCCTCGGCGGCCTCGGCAGCCTTCTCGAAGAGGTCGAGCGCTTCGCCCTCTCTGTCCTCGAGAACAGCGATCTCGGCTTCGATTAGGAGCTGTTTATAGAGGTGGTTCGCAGGCGCTCCCTTGCCCCAAACCCGCAGCCGTTCGACGTTTTTCGTGAGGTGGCCGAGTGGGTCCTCGCTGTTCTCCCTGTCGAGGAGGCACGTTAGGCTGTCATAGAAGACGACTTCGGCACTCAGCATCACCCCGGCGGCGAGTTGCTCTGTGGTCGGATCTGTCAGGAAGTCGATGCGGTCTCTCGCCTCTTCGAGATCGCCCAAAATGACTGCTCGCTGCAGCGCAAGCGTCCCCGAGGTAGCCAGAACCATTGGATAGTGGGCTAGGCGCGACTCGAGTTCGCCGGCCTCCAGTCCTTGAGCATCGAGACGTTCGGCGACAGATGCATCCCCTCGAAGCGCGGCGATTTGATGTAAAGCGAAACCGATTGCTGTGACCGCGTCCTCGTACTGCAACGCATCTCGTGCCGTGGCGAGGACCTCGAGGCAGGTATTGGTGAGCGACCCCAGTTCTTTGCCGCGGGCGACGCCCAGACACGGCAGGATCATGGCAGTCCAACCCGCCGTATCGAAAATGCCGTACTCCAGTGCCCCGTGATGGCCCAGCTCGAGCTGCTTGTAGGCGAGCTCGTATGGTTGCCGCCAGTGCGAAACAAACGCGCCGTAGACGTGCCTGAGTTTCGCTTCCAGGGCGGGCTGGTTCTGGCGCCGGTTGAGAGCCAGTGCCATTTTCCCAAACTGGTCCCCTGTCTCTGGGTCTCCCAACGCGACATTCAGCACACCGAAGAGTACGTAACCGTAGGGGGAGTGTTCGGTCGGGCCGTGCTCGATCGATAGCCGAACGACTCGAGCCACCACAACCGGGAACAGGTGCGGGAGCGTGCTCGCCACCGAAAGCAACTCACTGAGACTCGAGAGTTCCCGAATAATCTCCGGGTCGACGGCCGGTTTTGCCTGCGCCAAGCTTGCCACCGGCCGGTCGAGCAGAAGCCTTGCCACTGACGATAGCTCTGCACCCGCTGCGACCTCCCAGCCGGCGTCGTCTGTTGGTACCTCGAAGCCGAAACTCACCATCACCCGCAGCACGGCCTCTTGGGCACCCGCGTGATCGCTCTCGAAAGCGCATAGGCGAACCTTGATCAGTTCGAGTTCGACGCGAGCTTGCTCGTCTCGAGTACGAGGGAGAACTAGTTCGAGAATCTCCCGCGACAAATCGCGGCGGCCGGCGAGCATCGAGGCCTCCGCCAGTGTTCGATAGACCTCCCAAGTGAGTTCGGCGTCCGTGTCCCAACCCCATTCCCCCAATATGCTGTGGGCTATGCTCGAAAGGTCGGCGGCGACCTCGAATGCCACACCCGTCATCGCTCGCTTCGCCGCTCGAAGATTCGCGCGAGCCAGATCGAGTCGCTCGTCGGGGTCGGTCAGGGCATCTCGACCAAGATTCAACTGAGTCACGACCTCGAATAGGCTTTGGCTGTCTGAATCTGCCCCGAACTGTTCCTTCAGCCTGCGCCCAATCTGCAGATGAACTCGTGTTCGATCGGCTCCCGCAATCGTCCCCTGGGCTGCCTCTTGAATTCGATCGTGAAGAAAGCGGACAGAGGCGCTGCCGGGTTCCGCCTCGGTGCTGTCCGCAGCCGATGTGGCGATCAGACGGGCATCCTCGGCGGGTCCCAGGTCCCGGATGGCGGCCTGACAATCGATTCCGCTTGCAGCGGCCAAGTGCTCTAGATCGAGCGTGGTTCCGAGACAGGCAGCCACACCCAGTACTTCCCGGGTTCTTTCTGGGAGGTGCTCAATTGTCTCGACCAGCACAGCCGCCTCGTCATCACTGACGGTGATTGAGTCTCTTGAATCCAGGTTCCAAATCCAGCGTCCGGCCTCGACGTCGAAGCGGAGAACCTCTTCGTGCAGCGAGAGGACTGTGCGCTCGACCAGGAACGGATTCCCACCGGTCACTTCGTAGATCGGCGCAGCCAAACTCGACACGGTGTCGGCCGACTCGCCCAGCATCGCACCCACCAGCTGACGGCAACCGTCATCGGTTAACGGTAGAAGGCACAACTCGAGCATGTGAGTTGGTGTTGCGCGAAGACGAGACAGACTCGTTTTGAGGGGATGGTCTGGATCGACCTCATCATCTCGAAATGCGCAGACCAACAACAGGTGTTGTAGCGACGAGTCGGCAGCAAGCTGCTCGAGTAAGAGAATACTCTGTGCATCGACCCATTGAAGATCGTCGACAAAGAGGACTGTAGGCCGCTCCGCGCTCGAGAGACTTCGCATGAGCTTACGAAACGCGTTTCCGAGCTGATTACTGAGCTGGCCCGAGGAGGTTGTGGTATCCGGCCGGGAAACAGGACCGACGATGAGTTCCAGCTTTGGGACGAACTCGGCGACCAGAGCGACCCCGACCCCGAGTGTTTGGCGGAGTTCGACACCCCATTTCTCGAGTTCAGGCTGGCTTTCCACCAGCAGCCCGTCGACTAGGCTGGTGATTAACTCGGCGAGGGTGCTGAACGGGGCCTTGAGGACCTTGGTTGCCTTTCCTCGGCCTACCCTCGCGCCCGATCGGGCCGCTCCGGCGAGCAACTCTTCTGCGAGCGATGTTTTCCCCGCTCCCGATCGCCCAGATAGGACGGCGAGCGCCGCCGGTCCGCGACGAACCATTTCGAGTGTACCCCGAAGTGCCGCCAGCTCGTCCTCCCTGCAGAAGAGCGTATTCGGCAGAGTGGCGCGGGCTGGTGGGTCCCGCCTCGCTAGATCAAATAGTGGCACATCACCGCTGGACTCGAGTTGTCTCGCGGCTTCCGCCAGGTCTAACGCGACACCGTAGGCCCCGGCATAGCGATCCCCTGGGCGCTTTTCGAGCAACCGCATTACGATTGCAGAGACTCCAGCTGGTATGTCCGATTTTGCCGCGGAAGGTGGTGTAGGTGGCAGCGCCAAGTGAGCCTGAACGAGAGCGCCCAGGTCCGTGGTGTCGAAGGGAGGCTTCCCGACGAGGCAGTGATACAGCGTCGCGCCCAGACCATAGAGGTCACTCCTGGCGTCAAGAATGAGGTCAGTCCGACCCGTTTGTTCTGGGGCGATGTAGTGCGGGGTCCCGCCATGGATTCGAGGGGTTCCGCGGTTGGCCGACAATTCGAGGGTCAGCCCAAAGTCGATCAGCCATGGGCGATCGCCTTTGCCGTCGACAATTACGTTTCCTGGACTCACATCACCGTGCATCAGGCCGCGGGCGTGTAGTCCAGCCAGCGTTCGAGCGATGGCTTCGCCTATCGACAGGACAGATTTGAGTGGCAGTGGCCCTTCGGATAGGGCCTCCCTCAGCGCTCGACCCCCCACATCGTCGAGCACGAGCACGGTTTTCCCGCCGTCCTCCCACAGCTCGAGTGGCTTTCGCAAGCCCGAGATTTCGAGAGTGTGGCCGATCTCCCAGGCCCGCTGGAGCCGTTCTATATCGTCGCTATTCGGTCGTTGGCTCGAGGGTTCCTTCAGGATCACAGAGCTGCCGCCGGAGGGGCGCACGCCTCTTCGGACGAGATATGACCTCCCCTCGTGAAGGGTCTCTCGGAGTTCCACTCGACTCATCGATCCGCTCAACTTGTTCCGCATTCCTCCGGCGCAGTATCCGCGATAGATGGTGTGCGATCCAGAGTGGTGTTTGAGGGCCGGACACGGGGCCTGTAGAGGCGCGTCTAGGCGACGGGGTGGTTCTTCCGATACTTCTTGAGGTCACCGTCAATGACCCAGCGCACGACGCCGGGTACATGGCGATACATCCAGTAGGTGAAGCGGCTCATAGCGCCCGGAACAATGTGATATTTGCCGCGGGCGATTCCCTTCAGCATGACCTCGGCAACTGCCTCTGGCGTCATCACTTTGATTTCGCCCGAAATGGCTTTCGTCTCGGGCGGTTTGATTTTGTTCTCTTCGTGGAACTGAGGCGTGTCCGTATCGGGTGGAAACAAGACCGAGATCTTGACGTTGTAGTCGATCAACTCCTGCCGAAGGCAGTCACTGAAACCCGTGATGGCGTACTTGCTTGCTGCGTAGGCCGTGTATCCGTAGATCCCCATGAAGCCGAGGATCGAACCGACGTTGCAGATGTTGCCGTGCTTCTGAGCATGGAACGCCGGTAAGAAGGCCCGTGTCACGTTCACCATTCCGAAGTAGTTCACCCGCATCATCGAATCGAAGACATCGTCGGGCGTCTCGAGAACGCGTGATGGGTGGGCGATGCCGGCGTTGTTAATGAGAACGTCGATGCCGCCCAACTCTTCCAGAACCTGCTCGGTCACTTTGACGACATCTTCGCGATCGGCAACGTCTAGGACGACTCGGCCCAGCACCTGGTCGCCGCCCGTCCCGGCCGCTTTGATCTCCTCGAGCGCTTCGTCGAGCCGCTTCACGCCGCGGGCAGCGATGTAGACGTCTGCGCCGTACCTGGCCAGCATGATGGCGGTCGATTTACCGATTCCGCTCGAGCCACCAGTGATGAACACTTTCTTCTTTCTATAGAAATCCACTTGAACAATCTCTCGGGGTCATTTGGTCGCGGCAAGAAAGCACATCTCGGCGTTTTCGTACAACTGAAATTTGGGATCCGGCCGGCGGACTCGTTACGGGACCACAGAGAAAGCTATAACCGCAGTGCAGGACGATCTTTGGTTGCTATAGACGTTGGCAGATACCATCGAGTCGACGAACGGCGTCGTCGGCGTTGCCCCACACTCCCACGAGCCGGTAGCCGGTCGGACACTGATAGCTCACTGCCTCACCGCCGTCGCCGCCTCGGGCGGTTTCAGCGGAGACTTCGGCGCCTCCATCGGCCCAGTCGTCGCGGTCGGCGCACAACACGCCAAGTGCGTCGGGCCAATAGGCCGCCCGGCCGTGAAGGCCCACGGCGACCTCACCCAATCCACAGCGCGACCGACCGGAGTCGCTGCCCTCAGCCCCGACTAGAGGGAGGGTGTCGGCTACTGCCCAACCGCTAGTCGCGCAGCGGACCTCTACACTGGTGACCGCGCGGTCCCAAGTAACATCCACACCGGTAACCGAAGTACCTTCTCGGCAGTACCGGGCGAAGGCGCGTCCACTGTCGTCTGTGCCGAAACTGGGCAGGACGGCTGTTTCGGGCTCGGGGTCTTCACAGGTCGGGCAAATCGAGACGGTCGCGGGCAGTGACCGGTTACCACCCCTGTCGATAGCCCGAACGAGAACGTCCGTCGCACCTTCGGGCTGGAACGGCAATGTGATCTCGAACCAACCTTCTGAGCCGCCAACCAGCTCGCCGCTCGCCCAGGCCTGGTTCGCCTCTGGATTCACGGCCGTAACATGGACAGCTTCGACAACCGCCTCGTCCCTCACAAAACCCACAACGGTCACCTCGTCGCCGTCATAGGTCGCGATTGCAAAGGCCTCCGGACGGATGTCGTCCGACCAGTCTGCGTCGGGGTTTACCCAGGCATTAAAGGCTACCAAGAGAGAATTCGCATAGGAAAAGTGGACCGGCAACTCGCCTGGCCTAGCGCCGAGATAGTTGTTGCGCAACTGGCGAAACCCTGCGGCCATGATGTTTGTATGGGGCGCCGTACGGTCGTGCGGTGCAGCCATAGCGTGGCCGAGTTCGTGGAGGACGGCACCCACCTCGTCATCGATCATTTCGCCGACGGTCGTCACATAGTCGTAGATCGTCGCCTCCTCTCCCAGTCGCGTCGTATCAGCGAAGCGCTCTAGCTGTTGCGCCCAGGTTGTGGGCACGACGTCATTGATGAAGAGGGTCGCGTTGAAGAACCCATATCCACCGCGACTGCCTCTGTGGATTCCACGAGCCAGCCCCCCTTCGATGCACGTATAGGTACCTTCGCGAAGGCAAACGTCCGGCAATACAATGACGAGTCTATCGTCGGTCACAACACTTGCCATCCGGGGGTCGCCTCGCACCTTCCCTGAAATCAGGGGTGAGTTGGGGCTGGTGTCTCCGTCGCGATAATAGGCGGCCTCGTAGGTGCCGCGCACAAGTTCGACAACCACACCGTCGTCATCCATCACGAACTGGGGCCCAGAGTCGCCGAGGTCGTGATAGCGCAATGAGCGAGCGATGCCGTCCTGCAAGGCAAAGGCAAGCGTTTCCCCTCGCTCTTGGTAGTCGCTGATCGGCTCGCGATCGCTGGGGACAAAATAGACGATGTGGATGCCGTGCTCACGACCGTAGTCCACGACCGCGCCGTCGCCGGGAGGGAAGGGGCCGAGGTCCGGTGGGCCATTCATCTCGTCACCGGTGTCTCGCTCGTCTGGGACAGTCTCATTGTCCGCATCAGTCGCGTCAGACGCCTCCTCCTCTGTATCAAGTGAATCGAGGTTACTTACACCTTCGGTGTCCGTCGCGTCGGGTGACGCGTCGTCGGCAACGTGTGGGTCGTCGGCAACGTCCCGGAGGTCAGTACCAGAGGGAGTGTCGCGACCGAACGTATCGGACGCGTCCATCGAGTCGGACGGGTCGTCTACAACCCCGTCAAAGTCGTCACTGTCATTCGAAGGTGAACTTGCTGGGTTGCTCCCCGAGCACGCAGCCAGAGCGACAACCAGGACGCAAAGAAAAGGACAGCTACTTTTCAGTCGAATCATCACGGTTACTCTCCGCTAACAACCATCGGCTTCTTGGGAGGGTTCCGAAACTTCTGTTGTTTGGGTTGCCCGATGACGTCCGGCAAAGCCTCACCCATCGCGATCGGCGGCGGAATGTACGCGACCATCTACGGCGAGATGAATCGCAGCCTGGACCGAAACTTCAGCCCCATCTATGGCGGCATCGCAGAGTTTCTCTGCGAAATCGTTGTGGAAGAGCAGGACTGGCCCGAGACAGAGACCGACTTCGCCGTCGAGCTGGCCTTTTACGCCGCGCTGAACGGCGAGAATCTGGAAGACTTTGACGTTGAGCACCTGTTTGAGCCGACCTGCGAAGAACGCATCTACGAGCACGAGATCTGGACAGAGTTCCACGGACGGGACGCCTACGTTTGCGAGGGTGACGTCGAATACAATTGCAGTGTCGATCGCTTCGGTGAGTGTATCTGCACCGAAGCTGAAGGCGCACGGGACGACGCAGTATGTGTCGGTCAACCATCCCGACCCATCGAGTAGGGCTGGTGATCCGGTCGCCAAATAGGGTGACTACCGCCTAGCTCTTCCTTCCCATTCTGCCCCGCACTCCCCAACGCTTCCCTGAACAAAACTTGGCGGTACCCCATCCAAGGATTGAGGTGCCGCCCATCTCGAGCTAGTTTCGTTCGCAATTTCAAGATCTTACCACTTTTCCACGCAACAAATCTGACCAACTCCCGATAACGAATCCGAGCCGCCCGCTGAATGACTATTTTGGGCGCTGGAGACGGGATGAACTACCAACGGAAAGACACACAAGAGGTCCAGGGACCGGCTGAAGGTGCCGCGATTCAGCTGAACAGTGCCTTGGGTGAGTTGAGCTACGAGGAGCAGGTTCGGGCAATCCAGCCAGAAATGCCGGTTATGTTCAATGCCGGGGAGGATGGGAAACTGCCGTATGAGCCGGCTCTACAACGGAGCCAAAAAGCCGCCTCACACCAGGCGGAGAAGGGTGGTGCTCCCGACCTGAGCGGGTTCAAAACCGACTGTCGCGACGCCCATCTGAGGGCAGCGATCCTGGCGGCCGATGCCACAGCCTACGCCACTGAACTGGGAATTCACTACCAGCAGGCTTACGAGGCGGTGCAGAGGGCCCTTGCGATTCCAGACGAAGTCGATGCCACATACGATCGGATTGTCGACCTCTTCACTGGTTGTGCGGTCGCATTCTCGGCAGGTGCCTTAGCGCCCATCGCTGGTGGCGTTGTAGCTCGCGGACTCGGCAAGTTGTTTACCCTACCGTCCGGGGGTTGGGTTTTGGACGGCGCTAAAAACCTCGCGAAGTTCGGGATCAAGGGAGGGCTTGGCGCCCTGCTTCCAGAGGGCGATGCAACCTTTTCTGACCACGAACCGTTTGCGCCGACGCCCCTTGGGTTTGTGCTAACCGCACTCAATCGGGGAGCAAGAGAGGAATCAGCCGTCTTGACTCTGATTGAAGCCTGGATTCAGGCTGCTGACGAGGCCATGGGAGGGGCTGAGGTTGCATTTGATTTCAGCTTCGATCCCGTCGCGGCCGTGAACGAGACTTTGTTGGTTGCAGGCGAACCACCATCGCCGGAGGTTCCATCAACAATGGCCGCAGAGCTCGAACGAATGTTGTGGATGCAGTTTTGCTCAACCAACTTGCGGGTACGGGGCGGCGGCGGCCACCCGGCCCGATGGAATCTGAGTCGGGCGGCCATCCGTCACATCGACGACCTTGCCTCGAGCTTGGGCGAGGATTGGGAACAAGTCTGGGTACCACAGGAATTGCAGACAGAGTTTCGGCGTAGACAGCGCTCGGAACACGACTGGGACGCCGATTGGGGGGGATGATGAAACGGAAACAACTAGTGATAATCGTGATGTTCCTGTTGGGTTGCTTCATCGGTGCCACTCGACTGTTCGGCGGATCCGATGAAACCCCAGAACCGAGCGAGCCCGGCGGGTCGGTCATCTGGGAGGAGAATCGACCCGAGTTGTGCTTGGGGCTAACCAATCTCAGAGCCGTCGTGTCGGGTAGCCGTGTCATTGCTGCCTGCACTTTTGATTCAGGTCCCGAACTGGTGCGTATCGATCTCGAAGAAGGGACCGCCCAACGGCGTTGGCGGTTGGAACTCGCGTCTTCGCGTGGTTACCTACTGGGGTTGGCACCGAACTCGAATGGGGCTATTGGCTTCATTTATGTCGACCAGACAAGCCTCGACGAAATGCTCCTGAAGGTCGCGATCTACAGCGAAGACGGTTGGCTCGTGACGCCGACAGACGTCGCGACCGGCTCCAACTTCGGTCTGTTGGGCGCGGCCTGGGTCGGTGAGACCTTGGAGTTCGTCACTGTGACATTCGACGGGCAAGGTTCGACGGCCGTAAACCATGTTCGGCTCTCGGCCGAAGGCGGTATGAGTACCAGGTCGGTTCCTGGTCACACCTTTGGTGAGCCACCTCTCGCGGCTACCCACGCCCGAGACCATTGGAGATTCCTGCTGCAGGGCGACAGGGGCTGGGTCGATTGGGCCGGGAACGTTCTTGATACGACGGGCGCGGATGACCTCACCTTTCTCAACCTGGATGCCGTCGAGGTTGGTGCCGTAATGAGTCAGCCTCTGGCCCGCTGGGCCGTTCATCGGGACGGTTCACTGACCGCTGCTGAGCCCCTCGACGAGGAACACACTCAACTCGACGGTTACTTCGTCATCGAAGGCGACTTACTCCAGCGCTCGGAGCTCTTTCTTCGGGGTCAGTGGGTGCATTTGCGGGATGGGCCAGCCGGCCTGTCCTGGCGGATGCTAGGCGACCGACGCCTCGAAGTCCTCTTCGGCGATGAGACGGAGCCAACACGCCTACCATTGCCAGAGTCATGGACCCTCGACCTCGGTTTGGCTGTACCCCGACCCGAGGGAGGATACTGGATCCTCAACGTCTCGAGCGGTGACTACGTGGAACTCTAAGAGCACCAACCCCTGGCCGGACTGGGCCGGCTGACGAAGAACTGCGCCAGAAACAACGGATCCCCGCGTTGCGCTAAGAACTGAGGGTGAAAGCTGTGAAAGTACCGGAGGCCGGACTCGAACCGGCACTGATCGCCCCAACTGGATTTTGAACCCCTCTTCAGCGAGCTGAGATTCCTCCGAAATTGTCATCAACTGGCTTGCTGTTCGTTACCGGTACGCCGCCTGCAAAACGCGAGCGTAAGCGCGCCCAGCAGGGCGAGAACCCCTCCCGAGGACGTCGGCCGACCGACGCTGCACCCGCAGCCTTCGTCGTTGCGACGGACATCGACGTAACCGCGCCCGATGTCTTCGCCGATGAGCTCAGGTGGCGGCTCGGGCTCTGCCTCGGCGTCTAGCTCGCGCTCGACGACCTCGGGGTCGGGATCGGGCTCGGGGTCGGGATCGGGAGCCGGACACCCGTTACTGGATGCGCGAAGCGGATCGGAGTCGTAGTCGAGCTCTTCCCCGTCGACACAGCCGTCGGAATCCGAGTCATTTGCGAGGGGATCGGTGCCTAGGAGCCCGTCGCGTATAACG
>CAZDBH010000120.1:0-19175 GCA_964503485.1 uncultured Bradymonadales bacterium
GTTCAACCCCGGTCGATAGACAAGGAATGCGGGCAAGCCTTCGTTGAAAGCCTTGTCGACCAATTTGGCTGAGCGACGCTCCGAGATATTGGCTATCTCAGAAATGGAAATCTTCAGGTAATCCAGAGCCATGGCGACCGGTTCACCGTGGAAGTTGCCGCCCGACAGTATTTGCTCAGTCTCTGGAAAGACGAGCGGGTTGTCGGTGACTGCGTTAGCCTCGATCTTGAGAACGGTCTCGACGTAACGCTCGACATCCCAGACCGCCCCGTGAACCTGAGGGGCACAGCGCAGGCAGTAGGAATCCTGAACATATTCCTGCTTGCCCTCGATGGTGCCTTCACTGGCGTCGAGCAGGTCGCTGTCCGCTACGAGGCTTCGAATGTGGTCTGCCGCTAAGAGCTGGCCCTCTCGACCGCGCAGCTGGTGAATTCGATCGTCGAGTGCTGCGCTGCGACCGGCGACTGCGTCAAGCGAAAGCGCTGCCGCCGCATCGGCGATGTCCAACAAGCCGCGCAACCTTCGGCATGCGATGATACCGAGGGCCGTCATAGCTTGGGTCCCGTTGAGGAGGGCGAGACCCTCTTTGAAGGTCAGATGAACGGGCTCCAAACCAGCAGCTGTCATGGCCTCGAGGCCGGTCAGCGTCTCACCGTCGTACTCGGCTTCACCGAGTCCGATGATTGGAAGGCACATGTGGGCGAGTGGGCAGAGATCGCCGCTGGCGCCGACACTTCCAAACTCCGGGACTCGTGGGTGAACACCTCGGTTGAGCATCTGAACCAATGTCTCGAGGGTGGATGACCGGACCCCAGAAAAGCCTCGAACCAGCGCGTTGACCCGAAGGAGCAGCATGGCGCGCACGACTTCGACTGGCAGGGGCTCACCTACTCCGCAAGCGTGGCTAATCAGGAGGTTAGTCTGAAGTTCTTCTGCCTCGGCAGGATCAATCGTGGTGTCGCGGTTGGCTCCGAATCCCGTCGTGACGCCGTAGACGGCACGCCCACTGTTGGCTTGAGCCGCGACGAAGGCGGCACAGTCATCGATCCGCTCTTTGGTGGTCTCTGAGAAACAGATCGGTCGATGATCGTAAACGACCTCCTCGATCTCTGAGAGCGTTAGGGCCTGGCCTGAGACTTCGAGTAACGGACGCGACATAGCTTTCCATTTCGGTCGATTCGCGCCGGGACAATACCCCAGCTCTCCGAATTGGGTAAGCCCTTTTCACTAAGGCTATAGGCCTACCTCCCCTATTCACGTAAGCCGTTAAAAACGTTGCATAAAATACAGGAGCTACGGGGAGAGTTCGTGCTGGGTGCTCGGCCGGTTCCAGCCGATAGTCAGCCTTCTTCTTCCTCTTCTTCTTCTTCGGGGCGAAGCTCGTCGAGAGTCTTAAGGAGGTTGCGGACCTTGAAATCGCGAATCTCGAAGATGTCGCCGCCGTCGACGCGGGCGAAATGGTCGACGTCGGTCGCGTCCTCGCCTTCCTCGAGTTCGCGAATCGGGTTCCCAATCTCGACTACGTGCTCACTGTCATCGGTAAGTGAAACAGTTAGCACTCGGACGGGAGCATCCAACCCAGCGGTTTCGGTCGTGACGTCCTCGTCTGCGAAACGGTTCGCCTCGAGTTCGGCCACGCTGCTAACCAACCTCCGCACTTCATTCACGTTGAGTTCGGGGATGCGCTCGGGCCGACGTAGGCGCCAGGTCGCTTCCTCATCGCCTTCAGGATCATTCCTCTCCAATTGCAGGTTGGGGTCGTCCCGGTCTGCAATAGAAATAGCGTCGATTTCATCGCGATCGAGATCCAGGACTTCGCGGGGGCGAAGGTCGCCAATCTGTTTCATGAAGTCGCGCGCGGCGCGCGGTCTGACGGCGAATACCGGGCCGTCGTCGACCTGTATGTAACGCAACGTTTCGGCTGCTTCGCCCTCTCCCGAGGTGAACTCGTTTCCGACCCGCACGACGTAGTTCTCCGTCTCCCCAATGTGTAGCGTCACAGTGTGCGACGGCGTGGCCGTGCCCGCGTCGTCTGGTGATACGTCGTCCGCAAACTGCTCTGCCCGCAATGTATCGACAGCTCGGGTGTAGCGCTGCAGCAGGTCGGCATCGACCTCGACACCTTCCGGCTCGGTCAGTGACCACACGTCGGCTTCGAAATCTCTCTCGAGACGGAGGCTGGTCTCTCCGTAGCCAATGTCGACGGCTGAGAGCGCGTTCTGCTGGTCTTCGGTGAGAACCAGAATATCTTCGTTGCGCCAATCGTGTAGCTCGGTCTCGAAAACCCGTCGCAGGTTGCGGTTGAGTCGATACAGCGTCTCGGACCCATCGGGGCGAACCCATGTGGTCGTCGCGCCAGAGGGCGTTTCTTCGTTGCTGCCAATCGCAAAGTTTGCCGCGACCTCGCCTCCTTCGTAGAGGACGACGCTGATTACGTCCGAGTCGAAGCCACGTCGCTCGAGCGAACCCGCGTCGACAGCTTGCTCGCTGCCGATATGAAGCGGCTCTTCGGCGTCGAAGAGCTCGGCAATGTCATCGATGAGGCCGGCATCGGCGCTTGCCGAAAACGGTGTTGTTATGCGCCAGCCGCCGGTGACCATCTCGAGAACGATCTCCTCGCCATCACGAGTGATCTCGACTCGGTCGAGAGACTCGACCACGGGAGCCGACCAGCTTGCGCCGGGCTCTTTTTGTGGCGGCCCTTCGGTCCCAAAAATCAAGAATCCCACTAAAGCGCAGGCCACAACGAGTGCAATGAGTATGTGTTTTGCCACTGTTAACCTCTACGATTTGCTGGGTTGGGAATACTGCGCCTCGAGTCTTCCCCGTCGGAACTGGCGAATCAGGAACCCGCACAAGCCCAGGAAGGAAAACACTAGAGGAAGTCCGGCAATGTTGAAGAACTTGTACTGATTCTTCTCAGATTCCGTGAGCCGATCTGAATCGATGTAAGCGGGTTCTTCTCTGGCGCGAATTCGGACAAGCGCGCTGTCTTGGGCAAGCCAGTCGGCCGTGTTCCGAAACAACATCTCCGAACTACGCAGGTATTGTTGAACCTGCTGAACCGCTCCCGGATCCATCATTCGCATCGACTGGGGGTTCAGTAGCGGGTCACTTTGGTTGGCCAGCAACGACTGAATCCAATGCCCGTTCGCCACAATGAACACACGGCCCGCTTCAGTCGATCCGGTGTCGGCATCCTCAGGGAAAGCCGAGTCGAGGTGGCCAACGAGTGAGTAGGCAATAACGAAGGGACCCTGCTCTAAATCGCCTGCCTCTTCGCCCCATACGGGGTTGTCGGGATTCTCAGCGTAGCCTTCGAGCAGCTCAGTCATCGAGTCTTTCTGTGTTGTGATGGGCGGCTCATCTTCGTCGGACGGAAAGCGATACGAGCTCTGTGACGTGGCCATCACCTCATCTATCTGGAGGGTCTCACCGTCTCGTGCGACGATAGCGTCAGCGGTCAGAGACAAGCTGCTCTGCGAAAGCGGCCGCTGTCGGTCGAGGGGAAGGAAGGCGACCATCGGCATTTGTGGCACGAGCAGGCTGGTTCTGCTGAGCGTCGACATGACGGGCAGTCGGGGGTCGGGCGCCGGGACCCAGATTGGGCGTTGTTGCCCGCCCATGTTGATCATCCACTGTTCGACGCTAACCTGCGCACTCATGAGGTTCATTTCGACCACTGCGTCTAGGTTCATTCGCACACCGTAGGCTTGCAGCAGTTCGTCGAGCCCGGTGTTGTTTCGTGCCGGCAGCTGGATCGGCGGAAAGCCGGGCTGGTCGAATTGTTGGGTCTGCATTTTGTACGGGCTGACGAAGAACGCCACCGGGTTGCCGGCCATAATGAACTGGTCGAGGCGGAACAACATGTCGTGGTCGAACTCCGCGGTACTACCGATGACGAAGAGACCGGCAACATCCTCGGGGATTCCCTCTTCGGAGGAGATGTCCACGAGTTCGAAGTCGTAGAGTTCCTCAAAGAACAGGCCGAGCTGTTCGGATATCTGCGCCTTGATTTCTTCTGGGTCGGGAGCCTGCGGACCGGGAGGCACCGCGAGGAAGTTATCCAGAAATCCACCGTCGCCAACCAAAATGCCCAATCGGGTCTTGGGGGCGTCTTCGGGGGTCGTGACGTCCCGCAGCGCGCGAGTCAACTCGTACTCGTAGTTAGCGCCTGGCAACATCCGATCGACCGTCACCGTGTGCTCGTCTCCCTCCTCGTCGTCGTAGAAGAACACGACACCGGTAGACGCTCGTCGCACACTGAGCTCGCTCTCACTGCTAACCTGAAGCGGCCACTCTGGGACTCCGTACTCGGTAGCTCGAGTCTTATCGTCCTCACTCGCATCGGGATCGATGAAGATGTAGCTGATGTTGCCATTGGAGTATTGGGCGTAGTCAGCGAGAAGGTCGGTCACGTCTCGGCGCATCTGCTCGAACTGAGCCGGTAGCTCCTGACTGAAGAACAGCTCGATTCGGACAGGCGCATCGAGCGCTTCGGCCACCGCGATAGATGGTTCTGCCAGCGTGAAGCGCTGGTCGGCGGTCAGATCCACTCGGCTCGGAGAGCGCGCTGCAATCATATTGATTGCGACGAGAATCACCCCGATCAAAACCAGCCAGAAGAACTTGCCGGCGCCCGTCTGTAGTCCACGAATAGTCATGCTCATGTTCGCTCTCCTACCAGCGCCTGGCCGAAAGGGTCACAGTCGCAACTGAGCACCCCAAGATGGCCACGGAGAAGTAGTAAAGTAGATCTCGGCTGTCGATGACGCCCCTGGCGATGTTTTCGAAGTGACCGCTGGTGCTGAGGAACCACAGGAAGTCGCCGAACCACCCCGGCACGTCTGCTGAGATGGGTCCCATCACGTACAGCACGAAGCACAGGAAGAATGACAACTGGATGCTGATGATCTGATCCGAGGTCCAGCTCGAGACCATGACCCCAATCCCTGTATAGGCCATTCCGAGTAGGAGCAACCCGAGGTAGCCTCCCCAGATAGGTCCCCAGTCCATGCTGGTCCCCTCAGAAGCCAGGCCGCTGAGTGTCAGCGGATAGGCAAGGGTCGCAGCCAAAACAACGGCCAAGAGCGCTATGGTTGCGAAGAACTTGCCCATCACGACCTCACTGTCGCGCACAGGCAAGGTCATTAGCATCTCGAGGGTACCGCTCTTCTTCTCCTGAGAGATGAGCCCCATCGTGAGGGCTGGAACAAAGAAGGCCATGAAGAGCGGAGCCTGGAAGAAGAACCCCCGAAGGGTGAGCTCAGTTCGCACCGCTTGAAAGAAATCCAGCCAGAACAGGCCGCCCACGATCAACAGGAAGAGCCCGATGAATATGTAGGCCGTCAGACTGTTGAAGTAGGAGCGCAGTTCCCGCTGAGCTATATATATGGTTCGCATTGTCAGTTTCCGTTTGAACGGTTGTGATTCCGCCGACTAGGCGGACAGACTATCTTCTGACTTGGCATCTAACGCCGCTCTGCCGCCGGCTGCCGACGAGCCGAGCGCGTCGGACTTGTCCGTCTTCGTGCCCGCATCCGTCTTGCTGCCTACACCAAACTTCGCTGACGAGGTCCGGTCGCCCGTCAGCTCCATGAACACGTCTTCCAGAGTCAGAACGCGCTCGCTGACTTCCAGCAACTCCCAGTCATTCTCTTTTGCCAGCTCGAAGATTGCGGAGCGGATGTCCTTCCCGGCGGTCAGCACATAGGACTGGTCTTCAGACGACGTGGCCGTTTGCACACGATTGCTGATGCTCTCGAGCTTTGACTTGGTTTCTTTGGTCTCTGCAGTGCCTCGCAGGACCACCGAAAATCGGCGACGTCCCTCGAGAAGCGCAGTGAGTTCCCCCGATGTGCCGTCGGCTACGATCTGACCAGCTTTGAGGATGATCACACGGTCGCAGAGTTTTTCGATTTCCTGGAGGATATGTGACGAAAACAAAACCGTTTTAGTCTTACCGACCTCTTTCAGCAGGTCGCGGATCTCGACGATCTGGTTGGGATCCAGTCCCGACATCGGCTCATCGAGCACCAGGACTTCCGGGTCGTGGACGAGGGCTTGAGCAAGGCCTACGCGCTGTCGATAACCCTTCGAGAGTTCTCTGACCAGCTTGCTCACCACCGCTCGAAGGCCGCAGACGTCGACCACATGATCGATGCGCTCGCGGCGCCTGGAGCGAGCGACGCCGCGCATTTTTGCCATGAACATCAGATAGTCCCGCACGACCATTTCGTCGTAGAGCGGAACATTCTCGGGTTGGTAGCCTACGACCCGTCTCACTGCCAGCGCGTCTTTGTAGACGTCTCGACCAGCGACTTGGACCTCGCCACTATTTCCCGACATGTAGCAGGTCAGGATTTTCATTATTGTCGATTTACCCGCGCCATTGGGTCCTAGGAAGCCCACGATTTGGCCTTTGCCAACCTCGAAGGAGACTCCTTTTACCGCCCGAAAACTCCCGTAGTTTTTCGTGAGGTTCTGGACCGATATGGCGGCTGAACTGGCAGATTTACTCATGTTACTGCTCCGTCTGCTTGAACTTGTGATGACGGCATATCTCAAAACGGGCATCGTAGGCACTGGCTTCGTGCTGTCAAGGCCCCGAATCATTCTGATCTGATAGTTTCGCTATTCGGAGTGGGGCACCCTGTGATAAGGTCTTGGACTCAAAAAAAGGGGCAGGATGACAATAGATCAACGAACAGAACGACCCGGCGGTGACGATCTCATCGTCGGTTCATACGATGCGGCGCTGGAGCACACAGGGCACAAGCGCCTCTCCCTAGGCGTTTGCGACAATCGCTGTTCGCCTTTGGTCAACCTCGCTCCGATCGCCTACGGCTGGCCCGGTACCGAGCCCGCTTCGTCGAAGACTTGCCCGATGTGTGGACGGCGGCTGAAGCGAATGTCCCACCACAGTTGGGACGCTCCCATTCAACTCGTCGGGGTCCCGAAGTAGGACTCCTCCGGGCTTCACTTACAAACAGACAGCGCTCAGGCTAATTCGAGCTAGAGGTTCGAGATTGGTGGCGTCTTTGGTCTTCGATCCAATCCCACATCACGGCCTCGAGACAGGTATTGTCGAGGCGGTTGATTTCTTGGACACCGGTGGGGCTGGTGACGTTTACCTCGGTTAGATAGTCGCCCAGCACGTCGATCCCTACAAAAGCCAAACCGTGCTGCCGAAGAAGCGGAGCGATGGTCTCACAGATCTGCCGATCGCGTGCTGTGAGTGGCGCTTTCTCGCACGTGGCCCCCACATGGATGTTCCCACGCAATTCGCCCTCGGGCGGGACCCGCAGAGTCGCACCAACGGGTTCACCGTCGATGATGATGATTCGTTTGTCACCCAGCCGAGCCGCGGGAACATACGCCTGCAGCATGACATACTTGTTACCGAACTCGGTACTGGTCTCGATGAGACTGCTCAAGTTTGGATCATCTGATCGAAGTAAGAAGACCCCGAGGCCTCCCATTCCGTCGAGCGGTTTCACGATGCACTGCCCGCCTTGACGCTCGATGAACTGGTAGACTTGCCCAGGATCCATCGTGACGGTGGTTTCTGGGATGAGGTCTGGAAACTGCAGAATGAAGCACTTCTCGTTCGCCTCCCGAAGCCCGGACGGCCTGTTCAAGACGAGTGTCTTGTCGGGATCAACGCCATCTAGAAGATAGGTCGCGAAGATATATCGCATGTCGAAAGGGGGGTCCTTTCGCATCCACACGACGTCGAAATCCGAGGCTGCCATCTGGCTAGCAGCTCCGGCCACGATTGGCTCTGCTTCATTGTCAGTTGTGCGCGCAGCTACCACGCTTGCCTCGGTCCCAGAGCTGGAACGACGCAACCCCGACAGCAGGCAGGCATACACCTCGTGGCCTCGCCGTTGAGCCTCGCGCATGAGCACGAACGTCGTGTCCCTATCGAAGAGGACAGTGTCGAAGGGGTCCATGACGAAGAGCGTCCGAAGAGTCGTCACTGAGCGCACTCACTCGGTGTCGAGAACCCTTGTGCGGTTCGGAATCTCAAGTTCAGGTCCGGTCTGTAGAGCGCCTGCGCTAAGTTGTATGCAGCCTGGAGATCCAAGTTGGTGGTCAGCTCTACCTGGACTTCGAAAGGCGGTGAGGCGCCCGCGAAAGCTTCATCGATGGCCCTGCTCACCAATTCGGCGGGCACTGACTGCCGATAGCAACCGACTCTTGGCGTGGCCCAGTCCAGCTTGCTCACAACCACCGAGCGCGAGTCGATCTGGACTCGTACCGGAGCCCCGGGCACCGCACTTGCTGGGTAGCCGAAATGGCTGTCTGGGCCGAGGTGCGAACCGCCGGTCAAAACCGGTGCATGCCCGGCCGATAGGAGCGCATCCAGGGTCTCGACGAAGGTCTGTGCGTTGGTTGTGCGATCGAACACGACGAAAACACGTTCGACGTCCTCGGGAATCTCCTCGAGGTAGTCTGCGTCGACCTGCCGTGCGGTTGGAGCATCGGGCGTGCTTACCCATCTGTATACAGAACCTGTCTGGCTCGACATGACGGCCAGCGAGACAGCTACGCCCTCGGGTGTCTGCCCAGCAGATACGATCGGGGGTTCGACATATTCGCGAAGGCCTGTTAGCAGATGATCGATTTCGACTGCGGGTGCACTGTTCCTGTCGGAATCAGCTGCGCTCGAAACCGAACCACTGCCTCCCCCACCGAGTTTGGGTATGAAGCCTGGCCGCGGGAGCACCTCGAAAGCCATGAGAAAGAATGCTGCTACTAGGAGCAACACCAAGACGCCGAGAACCAGCGGCAACTTGGAGCCTTTGGCTGGTTCCTCCATCCCCCCGGGCGCGTTGATGACCACGGGCTGGGGCGGTGCGTTGTGGAGGTGGGCTGGCAACATCGGATTCGCGCCCGACGGATTGTGCGGAATAATCTGCTGGCCCGCCGGCGGTGAAACCGGCACCATGCCATCTTGCTCCATCGGCTCGGGCTGACCCGCTCCGCCGCCGTTTTGGCCTTGCGCGTGAATCTCTCGAAATGCGGAGATATCAAGTGCCTGAGTCTTCTGTTCTGCGTTGCGAACAGCTGCCCCGCCAACGACGACCTTTCTCTTGAAACGATTTTCGGGTGCAGCCTTCTGTGAGGGCTGCGTTGCGCCCGAAGGAGCAAAGGGCGCCGGCTGCTGCGGCACTGGCGCTGGCCGTTGCGGCGCTGGCGCAGGGCTAGCCTGCATCGGCTGCTGCTGCGGCATCGGTGAAGGTGCCGCGCTTGCGACCGATGGTACCTCGAAGATGAACGTCGGTTCGGAGTGAAAATTGCCACCGTCTGCTGCCCCGGGCGGAGGGCCTCCCATCGGTGCCGGCGTCGGCTGCGGTGGATACAAGGGCTGTGACGGTGCTTGGGGTGCTACCTGCGCTAGTTCAGATACAACTGTAGGCGCGTTGGCGTCAGGCGGTGCCGATTGGTACGGCCCTGTTCCAGTGTTGGGCGCAGCGCCCGCGTTCGCGTAGTTCGAGGGACTGGCAGATGGTGTCAGTGTCGATGGAACGTCCCCAGCGGGAGAAATCATCGCCAGGTCGATCATCGTGGTCTTGCCGTAGAGGTCGGAACCACCGAGCGACGGTGCCTCGAGCACAGTCGTTTTGCCCGCGTCGTCGACAGTAAACACCTGCCCCATGTGCTCGGTATCCCCTCCCGAGTCGAAGCTGGGAGCCGGCTCATCGAGCATAAGCGTAGTACGACAAACCCGGCACGGTACCTGTCCGTTCAACGAATCGTACCGTTCCTTGGATTCTTCGTACATTGTGCGGCAAGTCGGGCAATAGAGCCGCATCTAGGTCGTTGCCTCCCCTCTCAACACTCCCACCACCAGTTATTCACAACGAGTGGCAGTATACTACGCATTTACTCTGCCGTCGTCTCTAATACAGTTCGGCCGAAACCGGCGACCACGGCGTCGATTCGCCGAAGCACGGCGCCAGTTGGTGTCACTAGTTCGTCCAAACTCGAATCCGACGTCAACAAACCTTCGATCTTGATCGTGGGCATTGAAACCGGATCTGGCAAGTCCCCCGGGACACTTGGAAGGAGGATTTCGCCAGGATTAGCAGAGTACACCGTCCAGGTTCCCACCGCACTTTCCACGCGAATGCGATAGAAATCGGCTGAAACATCTTCGATCTCCAATGTTCTTTCATCTTCGTCGAAAGTGGAGTCGTCGGGTAGTGCGGGGAAGTTCCCATTGAATTCGACACGAGTTGGCAGTGTGTCGGCGACCAACAGCATACCCGAGATGTTGTCGGGAAGGTCGATACCGCCCAATCCGACGTCGGCTTCATCGCCATTGAAAGTCATTGCCATTACGGCGTAATCGCCGGCGGAAAGACCGCTGTGCGGTGGTGCCGAGCGAAGGAGAATCTCGCCCAGACCACTGCCGTCGTCTGAGGCAGCGTTGATTCCGAGCGGAACGAAGCCGACCGACTCGACGGTCGTTCCGGCGATGACAAGGGCCAAGTCGGTCTGAGCCCCTCCGATTTCGGTTGGCCCAGGAAGGCTGACTTCGGTGCGCAAGGTCTGGGCTACAGCTGGAGCTAGCTCGAGCTCGGGGAAGTTCTCATAGTCGGCAATTTCTTCGCTGGAGTCACCGTCACCATCGTAGTCGTCGCTGTCAGTGATTCGGGCTCGCTCCTCGAGCTCAATCGCCTTGAGACCGTGCTCGAAACTCTCGAAGTAGGGGAGGATTCCAGCGATAATGTCTGCGGTTCCTCCACCGCCACCACCGGTAAACTGACCAATGATGTCAAAGAGCGAAACCCTGCCGGCCATGCCCCAGGCAAAACGCAATCCGCCTCGTCCTAGAGCCTGATATTGTTCTTTGTTTCCTGAGACACCCATGGCCCGGACGATTACGACGAAGCCGCCGGGAAGGGGCACATCAAAGTTGCCGAATGGACTGGTAATGGCTGTGACGAACCCGTCACCCAGCAATGTCGTCAGATCGAAGTCGATTGCATCGCCGGCTAGGCTGGCTCCTGCCAGTCCCAAGTCCACATCGCCATCTGTGGTCACACCGGCGAAGTCGAACTCTCCAGTGAAGCCACCGATCGTGGCGTTCGTCGACGACGGTGTGAGCGCCAACGTCACCTCGGTCGAGGTCGTGCCATAAACAGAAACTGGGTTCCGATCGGCAGCGAAAACATGAATCTCGTAGGGCGAGACCGCTTCTGCGAAGACAACCGCACCACCGTCATCGGTCGTTGCTTCCGTGCCGTTGACCAACACGGTCGCGCCCGCGAGCACCGCACCATCGTCGGCCTGCGTCACGGTGATCCGAATTCCGGTTTCGGGAGCCGTACCCGGGTTCGCGAGTGGTACCGGGTCAGAGAGGACCCCGTCCAGACCCACAACACCAGCTGTGATCTGAGTAGTACCAGCCTCTGAACCACCGGTCGCGACACCCGTCAGTTCGCCAATAGTGGCCACACCGGCCACCGACGTGAACCACTCGAAGGGAGCCCCAGCGATCACGTTGTCGTCGTCATCGAGTGCGACGGCCGAGAAGGTGATTTCTTGGCCAGATAGGATAATCCCCGGGTTGGTCAAAATGATGACCTTCACCGCGGTAGCGCCGTCTGGTACATCGAGACACTCACCGGTCTCACACACCTGACTGTCTTCGCAGTCGGCTGGACCTCTGCATAGGCCTTCGACGCACAACCCACCGATACAATCTTGAGCATCGCTGCACTGGTCGTCGCCAGTGCAGCCCGTCGCGTCGTAGCAATAGCCACCTTGGCAAAGCTGACCGGGTTGGCATTGGCCGTCGCTGAGACAGGTCGCCCGATCCTCGCAGATCCCGTTCACACACTGTTCCGTCTCGTGACAACTGTCAGGGCCGTCGCAGGCTGTATATTCAACGCATTGCCCCTCGGCGCATCGTTCTCCCTCTGGACAATCCTCTGTTCCTGTCCCGGTGCACTCGTCAGGGACGCAGTACCCGCCTTCGCAGCTTTCGTTTCGGTCGCAGGTATCTCGATCAGCGTTGCAGCGGAAGAGGCAGGCACCGGCTTGGCAACCGACGATGGCGGGATCGCCACAATCTGCGTCCGTATTGCAACCGGGAGCACACGTGCCGTCTACGCAGACACCGAGCACGTCGTTGCATTCGGCGTTCGCTTCACAGTCGTGAGTTTGGCGGCAGAGTGTACCGACGCATGGGAACCCACTCGGGCAATCTCGATCTGAAGAACAGGCTTGTTGGCCGCATTCGCCGTCACTCAGGCAAATCTCGTCGACAGGACAAACGCTGCAACTGGATTCTTCGCAGGCGTCGCCCGTTCCGTCCTCGTCCGCATCTGCTTGGTCAGCGTTGCTTACCGCAGGGCAATTGTCACGGTCGTCCGGCACGCCGTCACCGTCGGTGTCCGCCGCGTCAGCCCGACCGCAGAATCCGTCAGCGCCGCAGACCAACTCATCAGGACAGGGACGGTCCTCGCCACATGCCGTCAGCGTGATGTCCTCACAAACCCCTTCATTGCATATCTGCGAGTCGTCGCAGTCGGTGTCTGTCGAGCAGGCTGGCGAATCATCACTGCAGGCCACCAGTGTGACTGCAGCAAGGCAGAGCGCCATCAAACTGGCGTTAAAACTAGACATAGACATCTACCAATCCTTCGTTTTGGACGCGTTTGGCGAGTTCTCGCTTGAACTCTGGGCGCGCAACATAACACAAAGCGTGTCGCGTATGGAGTGGTCTTCCTGACCGGGGTCCTTCGTGCTACCTTTCCGCCCGATTCTAAGATGATCGAGGCAAGAAAACGGACGTGACCAGCCCAGCGTTATATGTCGTAACGATTGGAAGCAGCCATTCAAACGACTTGGTGTTTGATCGGCCCACCGTTTCGACTCGGCACGCCCAGTACGTCTGGGATCCCAGCAGCGCTGAGTGGTCGCTCGTAGACCTCGGCAGCACCAATGGCACCTTCCTTCGTGGCGTTCGACTCAACCCCAATCAGAAGGTCCCGATTCAGCTCGGCGACGAGGTGTTCCTCGGCAAGACGTTCTCATTTGTTGTGGAAGAGTCGCACTTCAAGAGTGCCCATTTAGAGTCTGAGCCGCCCAAACCGCACCATCGGACCACCGAGAAGCTGTTACCCAACGTTCAGAGGCCCCTTGCGGCCTCCGCCGAGTACAGCGCGATCACGCTCGACGGTGACGAGCCGTCCGAGGCGCGAGCCACGAGCTTGGCGGCGGCGGGGATACAGCCCACGCAGGTCATCGATCCCAACCTAGTACCCGAACTACGCTCCACGTCGACCATCCCCTCATTGGACCCAAAGAGTTCAGGAGCAGAGGTGGTCGCGCCGCCGAGTGGAGCCATATCGATTACTCTGGGCTACTCAGCTGACAATACGGTCCAGATCAAAAACCCCATCGTCTCGGGCCACCACGCCCGTCTATATCAGGTCGAGGGCGGTTACATCATCGAAGATCAGGGTTCCACTAACGGCACGTGGGTCAATCACCGCCGAATTCAGCGCTGCCTACTGACTGAAGACGATCAGTTCAGCATGGGCAATCATACGGTCAGCGTAATTGACCTTGTCCAGTACTTTGCCGCCGGTACCAGCAGTGCGAGCCTCAGCAAAGCCGACGAAGCGCTGGTGGGTCGCACGATTCGAATCGGCCGCAATCCCGAATGCGACTTGCAGCTCGATGCGCCGATGGTCAGCGGCTTTCACTGCCAGATCATCGCGCTCTCCGACGGTCGGTTCGAACTGACCGATCTGGGCAGCACCAACGGGACCTACGTCAATTCCCGTGAGAACCGGGTTTCGGCCGCCACTCTCGGCACCGATGATGTCGTCTTTCTGGGCTCCTACCGGCTACCGCTGAGTCGTCTATCGTCACTGTTGGACCGATCCGACGGGGAAGCTGGTATTGCCCTGCCCGAGGGCAAGACCGTCATGGTTATCGGGCGAGATGAGGTCTGCGACATCGTACTCAACTCGCCTCAGGTCTCTCGCAAGCACGCCGAACTGATCCGCAGCACGGATGGGACGTTCAGGCTTCGCGACTTGGGGTCGATCAACGGTACCTACGTCAACGGCAAACGCATCAAGCTCGTCGACATCTCACCTGACGACCTGATCTCATTTGCCAACTTCAGGGTTCATCTCGACCACACCTCCGGCGTCGTCCGAAAGGACTACCACGGAGACATCATGCTCCAAGCCGAGCGGATTTCGGTGAAGGTTCGGGACAAGAGCCAACCGGATGGCTACAAGACCATCTTGGACGACGCGAGCTTCACTGCCTATCCCACCGAGTTCGTGGGCTTGATGGGTCCGTCCGGTGCGGGCAAGTCCACCCTGATGATGGCGCTGAATGGCTACTTCCAACCGACGGCGGGTCGAAGTCTAATCAACGGGTACGACCTCTACGGAAACTACGACAGCTACCGGGGTAACATTGGATATGTGCCCCAGGACGACATTATCTTCCCGCAGCTGACCGTTTTCGAGTCGCTGTATTACACGGCCAAGTTGCGGCTGCCGCCCGACACACGCGACCTCGAGATACGGAAGAAGATCGAGGACATCCTCGAGAAACTCGAGATCCAGCAGACTCGCGACATCATCATTGGTGACGCCGTGAAAAAGGGAATCAGCGGGGGCCAGAGGAAACGCGTCAATTTGGCGATGGAGCTCATCACCGAGCCCAGTTTGTTGTTCCTCGACGAGCCGACCAGTGGCTTGGCCAGCGAAGACACCATCAACGTGATGAACCTACTCCGAAAGCTCTCTGACGAGGGCCGGACGATCATTCTGACGATCCATCAGCCCTCACTCGAGGCCTACCGCAAGCTGGACAACGTCATTTACCTGTTCCAGGGCCGCTTGGTCTACTACGGACCCGCGTACCCTGACAGCATCACCTACTTCCACCCAGAAGTGCGGCCGGGCTCCCCAGAAGGTGACCTGCTGCTCTCTGATCCGGGCAATGTCCTCAAAGCTCTGGCTGACGACCAGCGTGCTGCTATGGATCAGCCCGAGCCGTGGAAGGCTCTGGAAGGCGCCGTAAGTGAACGCCGCCAAGAGTTTTTCGAGTCTCAACAATACAAAGACTACGTCTACGATCGCGCGGTTGCTCCGCCAGACGAGGTACACCTCTCACAGAGCAAGCAGCGCATGGGCCGCAAACGAATGATGCGCCAGCTGATCGTGCTGATCCGGCGCTACTTCACGATCAAGCGCAAAGACACGGTCAACACCGTCATTCTGTTGCTTCAGGCCCCTATCATTGCCGCTGTGCTATGCCTCGTTTTTGCGGGCCAAGTCAGCAACTATTTCGACATGGTCAACCGCGGCCCGTCGGCTCTGTTTCTGCTGGTCGCCAGCGCAGTGTGGTTCGGCTGTTCCAACTCAGCCCGTGAGATTGTCGGCGAGCAGGCAATCTACAAGCGCGAACGCATGGTCAACCTGCTCATTCCGAGCTACGTCGCGTCTAAGTTCGTTGTGCTGGGATTGGTTTGTGCTGTGCAGTGCGGCATGCTGATGGGAATCGTATACCCAGCGCTCGGTTTCACCGGCCCGATTCTACCTCTCTACGGCTTGCTGTTGCTGTCGAGTCTGGCGGGAGTGGGCATGGGGCTCACTCTGAGCGCCATTGTGCGATCGACCGAGGCGGCCATCGCCCTGGTCCCCCTGTTGCTCATACCCCAGATCATCCTGGGCGGCATCATCATGCCGATCTACGACCTGACGGCGCCCATGAATCTGATGGCCTCGACCATGGTGGCGCGCTGGGGATACGAGGGAGCTCTTCATCTCGAGTTCGGAGAGGACGACCTCGAAGAGATTCGCACTGAGTGTGGCATCGATGTTTGTCCCGATCCGCTCGCCGAGGAGTGGGAAGACTCAACAGGACACACAACCGTGAGCGCATTCGGGGGAATACCTGACCAAGACTTCTTCCCGGCCGGCGAAGGTGCCAGTCAGGATATCTGCAATGTACTGTGCACGAACGCTCGCCGAGGTATCGAACTCACGCCGATCGAACGCGCTTTCGGGTTGGATTTCAGGCAGCCGGACACGCTTCGCTCCCGCTACCGTGACCAATACCAAGTCGGTTCTCAGGGGACCCAAACTAGTCTCGCTGCGACCTATGGAGTACTATTGCTTTTCAATCTGCTCCTGTTTGGATTGGTCTGCTCCATCCTTCGAATGAAAGATGGAGACGTTGGCTGACCCGGCCCGCGTTACGAGAGGGAATTAGTCCGTGAAGTGCCAAAGCTGTGCACAGCCCAATGACGCCGGATTGAAGTTCTGCGTGTCTTGCGGGTCAGCGCTCACCTCGATGGTCTCACTTCAAGAGGAATTCCAGCTCGACTCGTTGCTCGCCCCCGGAACCTCGCTCAAGGGAACTTACGAACTCATTCGGGTGCTCGGTGAGGGCGGTGCGGGAGTTGTCTACGAAGGCCGTCACGTCAGCTTAGGCAATCCAGTCGCGGTCAAAATTCTGTTCTCAGAGCTAGCACGAATTGCACAAATCAAAGATCGGTTCGTTGAAGAGGGCCGAATACAAGCCAATCTGAGGCATCCCAACCTGGTCGGTGTCAACGACATCGTCGAGGAGGACGACCTCGTCGCGATTGTGATGGAGTACATTGAGGGCGAGACGCTGCATCTGTTCATTCAGAGGCAGCGCAATCCCGTCTCGATCAACAAAGCGGTCGGCATCATGCTGCGCGTGCTCGCTGGTTTGGGAATAGCCCACGCCAACGGGATCGTCCATCGAGACATCAAACCAGGCAACATCTTACTCGCTACGACCGATTTGGGCGTCGTTCCCAAAGTCTGTGACTTCGGGATCGCGAAAGTCGAGGGCACCAAAGGGGTTACTGTTTCTGGGACCAAGATGGGGACCCTTCACTACATGGCTCCCGAGCAGTTCCAGGACGCGCGCACGGTCGACGCCAGAGCTGACATCTATTCACTCGGGTGCACCTTCTTCGAACTCATCACCCGCAGACTTCCTTTCGATTCGGACAACGAGTACGCCCTCATGCGGGCCCACCTCGATGTGAAGCCACCAAGCTTGAGATCCTATCGAACCGATGTACCCGAGGAGCTCGAGAAGCTGGTCCTGAGGTGTCTGGAGAAGCGTCCCGAGGACCGATTTCCGGACGCAAACAGTCTTGCTGAAGCCCTTCTAGCGATTCCTCTATTCGAGACAATGCGGGACTTTCGATCGACACCCGCCGTTACCGAGGTGGAGAGAACGCCAAAACCAACGGGCATGGGAGTGCCCGATCGCAAGGCGCGAAAGCCGGCTCTGTCTGTTCGCCCCAAGCCGCCGTCCCCTGTTTCGCAAAAACGAGCACAGGCCCGACCGAGGCCCCCCCGCAAGTCGGAGCAACCCAAAAAGGGGAGTCTGCCGCTCTTCCCAATATTCTTGGGCCTCTTCTTCGCCGTTCTGGTCACTGCTGTGGTCGTGTTCGCGGTCACAAAGCAGAACCAGCAACGTTCCCCTTCACTGCCCGACGGACACAGCGTGAAAACCGAAGATGCAGGGGAAACCCTGGACAGCGGCAGCGAAGCGGTCGGTGCTCAGATAGATGCCGAAGAAGAGAACCTGCCTGCTGTTCGCTGTAGAGCCCTGTTGGATCAAAGCCTGGCAGCAGTATCAAACCCGCTCCTTCCGGATCGGCCCATACCTGCCGTGGTCGGGGAACAACTCGAGCAAGACACGCAGCTGTGTACCGATCAGTTCATGGCCAGTGTCCTCGAAAACCGGTTCGACAGAATCTACATGCGACTTCAATCTGATGTCCTGATCATCGCATCGAATCTCTATCGTCTTGAAAACTTGCTAGAAACCAGCGATAGGTGTCTTCAAGTAGCTCTTGTTAGCGAAGCGTACAGAGGGCCAATCGCACGAATCGATCTCACCCTGGGCGAGGTCACGCCGATGGAGGCGGGCTCGCTGCGCGAAATGAGGACTCAGTTGAGCGAGGGACAAGCTCGCTTCTGGGCACTGACGGGAGATTGCCGGGACTAGAATGGCTAAGACGACGGCAAAAAAATCAACAAACAAGGGCGTCGACGCGGTTTGCGCGGCTGAACTGACCGATGTCGGGCAGCTGCGTGAAGAGAACCAAGACCACTGCCGCAGCGGAGCTGTTGGCAAAGTCCTGATCTACACCGTGTGCGATGGAATGGGCGGCCATGCGGGTGGACGGCAGGCTTCACAGCTCGCCGTCGAGACCCTCTTTCAGCGCTTCAAAAAGAGTCGAAAACGCGACCTGAGCGCCCGACTCGTCGCCGCGATCGAAGAAGCCAACACCGCTGTATGGGAGGCGTCGATCAGTCAACCGTCTCTTCGGGGGATGGGGACGACCTGCGTGACGCTAATGGTCCAGATCGAGTCCAAGACCGCCTGGATCGCCCACGTCGGCGACAGTCGCTGCTATCGCTCGCGAGGCTCTCAGCTGCAGTTGATGACTCGAGATCACACGGTAGTCCAGCGCATGTTGGACGACGGACTGCTCACCCGCGAGCAAGCAGAACACCACCCCCACTCGAACGTGATTGCGCGCTCCCTCGGTGGTGAAGAAACGGTGGACGTCGAAATCAGCGATCCGATCGACCTGGTCGACGGGGACATGTACTTGCTCTGTTCGGACGGCCTGACCAACATGGTTCCCGAGCGAGAGATTGCCCTGTTGTTGTGGGGTTCGCCGGTCGAGCAGATCGCCAGCGATCTCGTCAATCAAGCAAACGCTGCCGGCGGTACCGACAACATCACGGTGTCTCTGTTTCAGATAGGGGACCGGGTCGATCGACCGCCCGAGTTTGAGTTTCTTCATCCAGCCCGTAAACCCAGCCCTGAAATCGAATCGATGATGTCGCGCGATACTCGGCGAGCGGAAGCGATGACCACGCCAGTTCCCGCTGTTTCGGGGGAATCTGAGGCGCTACCGGACGAAGGGCCGGATCTATCCGAGACGAAGAGGGAGCCGTCTGGCGAACTCACCCGGATCCCAGGACCAGCCCCGGTGATTCTCACGTCATTGCTTTTGGCGTTTTTGCTGGGACTAGCGTTCCTAATCGTACTCTGGATCGCCAAGGGCTCGGCCTAGGAGCCCGTCGCGTATAACGCCCCGGACTCCAGCCGTTAGCTTTTAG
>CAZDBH010000121.1:0-19044 GCA_964503485.1 uncultured Bradymonadales bacterium
CTGGACTGCCTCACTGACAGTGCCCGGTCGAAGCAGCTGGAATTCAGGAAGAGTCAACATTGCTTACTCCTCCCCGTTTTGCTGTTTGCGAAGGGCCCGAAGAACATCCATCGGATAGAAGGGGATTCGCCGCAAACGAACTCCGACAGCATCGAAGATGGCGTTGCCAATCGCGGGGATGCTGGGGTGAAGCGGCCCCTCTCCGGCCTCTTTGGCTCCGAACGGTCCCTCTGGGTCGACGGACTCGACGATTAGAGACTCGAGCTCCGGTGTATCAAGCGTGGTCGGGATTCGATAGTCGAGCAGGCTCGGTCCGATGTGTCGGCCAGCGTCGTCATAGGCCTGCTCTTCCATGATGGCCTCGGCATATCCCATGTAGGCCGAGCCCTCCATCTGGCCTTCCACGATCAGAGGGTTGATCGCACGGCCGCAGTCGTGGGCAACCCAGATCTTGTCGACCTCGACGATGCCCGTTTCGGAGTCGACTTCGACCTCTGCAATGTGAACTGTGAAGGAGTAGGCAGGGCTTGCGCCGATCGTCCCACCGCGGTAGTCACCGCCCAGCTTCGGAGTGTTGTACGAACCGACGGCACCGAGGGTTCCGTGCTTCGCCTCGCCAAGCCAAACGGCATCTCGAAACGAGATGCTCTTCGACGTGTCCTTCGAGAAGTACACTCGGCCCGAACCAAACTGAACCTCGCCCGGACTACACTCCCATTCTTCAGCTACCGCGCCCGCAATCTCACGTTGCAGTTTGTGGCATCCATCGATGGCAGCGTTGCCACACATGAACGTGATCCGACTGGAGTAAGCACCCAAATCGACCGGGCACAGGTCCGTGTCGCTACTGACTACGAGAACGCTGTCTAGTTCGACGCCCAGAATCTCCGAGACAATCGAGGCCAACATCGAGTCGGATCCCTGTCCGATATCGGAAGCCCCGCAGTGGATAGCAACGCGCCCGCTGCGATCGATCCGGATTTGTACGGCGGATTGGGGCATATCGTTGGGGTAGATCGGATAATTGGTTCCCGAGATGTACATGCTCCCAGCAATGCCGATTCCTCGACCGCGGGGGAGCTTGCCATACTTGTCCGCCCATCCTGAGGCCCGCTCGGCTGCATCCAGGCATTCGAGGAAACCATTCGAGGTGATGCGCTGCCCATTCACCGTTTCGGTGTACTCCCCGATGAAGTTGCGTCGTCGCAATTCGATAGGGTCTATCGAAAGCTGATGGGCGATTTCGTCGAGCTGGCATTCAAAAGCAAATCGCGGCTGTACGCTACCATGACCCCGTTTTGGGCCGCAGGCGGGCTTGTTGGTAAACCACCGTGTCGCATCGAACGCATAGGTCGGCATTTGATAGGGAGCAGTGAGCAGTTGACCTGCATAGTAGGCGGTGACGAGACCAAATGAAGAATAGGCGCCCCCATCCAAGTCGATGTTGGAACGAACCGCTGTGATTCGTCCTTCCTTGTCGACTCCCGTTTCGAAGCGCATATCCATGGGATGTCTGCCGCGATGGCTGTAAAAGACTTCCTCACGCGTATACAGACACTTCACTGGTCGTCCTGTCTCGATCGCCAGTTTAGCGACTGCGAATTCCAGGTCGAAGGGTTCGCTCTTTCCGCCAAACGCCCCGCCCAGAAACGGCTGAATCACTCGGATTCGGTTCTCGGGAATATCAAGCACCCGAGCGAGCGATTTATGGAGGTAGTGTGGGACCTGCGTGCTACTCCAGACCGTCAACAACCCACGTGTGTCCATCTGCGCAACGGCGCAATGGGGTTCGATGGGGGCGTGGGTGGTATTGGCAAAGTAGTAATCCTGTTTTGATACGAGATGTGACGCGGTGAGTGCCGCATCGATGTCGCCAAAA
The DNA here is from genome assembly GCA_964503485.1 of uncultured Bradymonadales bacterium. Classification (GTDB taxonomy): domain Bacteria; phylum Myxococcota_A; class Bradymonadia; order JAFGEP01; family JAFGEP01; genus CAZDBH01. Next base: position 1,880 of record CAZDBH010000121.1, read on the forward strand.
GCCAAATCCACGTGCTTGGACACGTTACCGCGGCGGGCTTTCTCGTTGACGATGTTGTCGGTTTGCTCTTTGGCATCCTTGCAGGACAGGATCGGAACGAGGGGTTCGTAGAAGACCTCGAGTGCGGCAGCACCGGCCTCGGCTGCTTTTTCCGAAGTTGCCGCTACTGCAGCAACCGCGTCGCCGACGAATCGGGCCTTTTCGAGCGCCAGCGGATATTCGTCCTGTGTCCAGGGAATAATGCCGTACATGGTCGGCAGGTCTTGCCCGGTGATAACCGACACGACGCCCGGCTGTTCGAGGGCCATCGCCTTCTCGATCTTGAGGATACGGGCATGTGCGTGTGGTGAGCGAACCAGTTTGCAGTGGAGCATCCGAGGGAGCTGGATGTCGTCAGTGTAAATGGCTTGGCCAGTGATTTTGGCTTCGCCATCGACTTTCCTGGAGCGCTTTCCGATCGCAGAATCTGGTCGCAGCGGGTCGAAAATGAGCGGACTATTCGACACTTTTCTACTCATTAGGCGCTCCGTTCAGCCAGTGTGTCGGCAGGCTTCTGTTTCGAGGCAAGAGCGACAGCGTCCAGGATTTTTGTATATCCCGTGCATCGACACAGGTTCCCGGACAGAGCTTCTTTGATTTCCTCTCGAGTCGGCGTGGGGTTCTTCTCCAGCAAAGCGACTGCTGACATCATGATGCCAGGAGTGCAGAAGCCGCACTGCGCCGCACCACACTCATCGAAAGCGTCTTGCACTGGGTGAAGGCCGTCCTTTGTACGGAGTCCTTCGACGGTAACGATGTTCTTCCCTTGAGCCGAGAGCGCCAAGGTAAGGCAGGACAACTCGGGTCGGTTGTCAATCAAGACGGTGCAGGCACCGCAGTCGCCCTTGTCGCAACCCTGCTTGGTGCCGGTCAGGCCCAGCTTGTACCGCAAGGCCTCGCAAAGGGTGGTGTAGGCCTCGACGGCGCATTCGACCTGCTCACCGTTTACTTGAAGTGTACAGACTTCCATCGCGCTACCTCACTCGCCAGGGAAGACCAGCGTTTACCGCATGATCTGGGGAACTACAAGCGGTGAAGTGCAGATGGATTGAAGGGGAGGCGCCGCCGGGTCGATGTGTTATGCACTGCCCAGTACCCCGACGACGTCACCAGTGATTTACGCCTCGACTTCCGATAATAATAGGCTCCTAAGCGAATCAACTCAGTACCACCAAAGCGCGAAGTGGGCTTTGGGCAAGGAGGACGAATGCGAATCTCTACAATCGTGTTGGCGGCGGGCATCCTATTCACCAGCTCGGTTACCTGGGCCCAGGCAGGATACGACGCCGAAACGACCGCGTCGCTCGAAGCTCATATGGACGGCCTGTTGGCGGCCATGAACGGTGGTGACTTTTCCGGACTTCGGGCCCACAGCAACGAGGTCACCATCTACGATATTGGCGTCGAAGGCTCACCGATCTCAGTGCGTGGCGACGAATGGAACACGCGTCTCGAGACTCTCGTGGCAACGCTGACAGCCGCGGGTACCACTGTGACCTATGTCGTGTCGAGCACAGAATGTCACGCCACCAGTGAACTCGGATTCTGCGCGGTAGAATACGACGCGGTCGTGACGGCCGGTGACCAATCTTCGTCGTCCCGCTGGCGGATTACAGTAGTCGCCCATCCCAGCGAAACGGGCTGGAAGACGGTCCATTTCCACAACTCACCCGGCTAGCTGGCTGCGACCTTCCACTCGCTTCCGACCGCCGCCACGCGGCCGCCAAGTAATAGAGGTTTAGATAGGGGATTTGTGTGCGAACCCCTCCAGAAGGGGTGACCAGCAGTACTCGGCTCGATGTGACCATATCTATAGTGAGGGCCACAAGCTGCCAGATTCGTCAACCGAGGTGGTCAACGGAAAACGCACAATGGCGCCAGTACGAGGAGGGGTTGACCGGTCAAGATCTCGAACACTACAATTCCCTCCTTCTTACAGCAGAGCCGCGACGTGACCAAGCAGACCATAGACCTCAACATCGGAAGGGCTCGGTCAACAGGCGGGCTACCCGACGATCTACTAGAGGATGCCAGGCGTCGCCTCTACCTGGCCTGCGTGATTTACGCGATTGTATTCTTACTCGCGTATGGTGTTCCTGCTCTGCTGTTCAGCGGCTCTTGGCCAGACATCGACCGCCTCATTCCGAATCTCGCAGCGGGTCTATCCATCGGAGTTTCTCTGCTCTTCGCGGCTTTGCTCCGGACGAAAAAACTGAACTCAAAGCTGATGCTCGACCTCGGACTCGTTTTCGAGGTCGTAAGTTGTTTTGGCATCGCGATGAGCGAATGGTGGCCAGTCTTCTCCGAGGAGTATATGGCAGCCGGAAGGCCGATCTACTTCGGGCTATCCTGGTGTTTTATCTGGATCATCAGCCTGTCTGGAATGGTCCCCGCGACGATCGGTAAGAAGACAATTTCATCGATGTTCGCTGCAGCGATGCCGCTGTTGGTCATGTTCTCGAGCTACGCCTATTTTCAACCCGAGCTCCCCGAGGGGACCTTGACCAGGGCGGGAATTGGGGGGCTCGTCACTGGCTCCATCGTCGTGGGTTTAGCTGTCATCATGTCCCGTATCATACATGGCCTCGGTCGAAAGCTGCGCGAAGCACGCCGCGTCGGAAGTTATCACCTGGTCGAACAGTTGGGCGAAGGCGGTATGGGAGAGGTCTGGCGTGGGGAGCATCGTCTGCTAGCGCGCCCGGCTGCAGTGAAGCTCGTGGGCCGTTCGGCACTCGAGTCGCTGGGGGGCGCATCGATCGACCGCGCGATGCGCCGGTTTGAGCGCGAGGCGCAGGAAACCGCACAACTGCGTTGTCCCCACACGATCAACCTCTACGACTTCGGAATCGCGGCGGACGGAACCTTCTACTATGTGATGGAGCTGCTCGACGGGCTGGATCTCGAGTCGCTGGTTACAACCTACGGCCCACAACCGGCCGAGCGGGTCGTCCACCTATTGACCCAAGCTTGCCAATCGCTGAACGAGGCCCATCAGCGCGGTCTGATTCACCGCGACATCAAGCCAGCCAATATTTTCTGCTGCCGCTACGGACTCGAGGTCGACTTCGTGAAGGTCCTCGATTTTGGGCTCGTGAAACCTGTCCGCAAGTCAGGTGCAGAAGCGACCAAGCTCACGGCCGAGGGAGCGCTGGCCGGTACGCCGGCCTATATGGCTCCCGAGTCGGTGCTCGGTGATATCGAAGTCGACTCGCTCGTGGATATCTACGCCTTGGGATGTGTTGCATACTGGCTCCTAACAGGCCAACTGGTATTCGATGCAAGCAGTCCGATGCGACTGGCTATCAAGCACGTCAAAGAGGCACCTGAGGCGCCCTCGACCCGCACAGAGTTGCCCGTTCCACAGTGGTTGGACGATTTGGTGCTCGAGTGTCTCGCCAAAGACCCAGCCGAGCGCCCCCAAACAGCCGCCGAGCTGATCGAGCGCTTGAACGACAATCAGATAGAACCGGCGTGGAGCAGTACACGGGCAAACGGGTGGTGGTCGCTGCACAAACCCGAGGAAGCTCGGCCAGCTGCTCGAGACGAAGCTGCTTGGGAGACCACGGCTGACGGTTGAGTTCGTTGCCCATCGTCAAGCGAGGACGTCCAAGACACCGAGGAGAAGACAAATAGTGAGACCCATAACCTCCGCCGAGGACTTTCGAGAGTTCCTACAGTCGGCCCGAGCCCTATCTGCCGTCTGCGGCTGGCAGGAGCTCGGCCTGTTCGAGATGCTGGCTGAGTCGCCTAGGCCAGTCGAAGAGCTTCCCGGCGATACGCGGGCCTTGCGGATCGTGTCGCAGATTCTGCGGCACCTGGGGCTGTTGGTCGGCGATGAATCAGCGCTCACGCTGTCACCTATCGCCCAGCGGCTGTTGCGGGACGGCGTCCTGCCGAACATGCGAATGATGGACTATCTATCGGATCACGCGCGCATTGCGGAGGTGCTGCGGAACGGAGGCCCAGTCCCAGACGGGGAGGGTGGCACAAAAGTGACGGACGGCGGCGTTCGTCGAGATTCCCCAGAAAAGACCGCCGCATTTCTGGACATGCTCTATGATCGCGCAGGCGAAGCCAGCGAGTTGACCTACCAACACATGGAGCCGCATCTCCCATCGAGGGCTCGTGTTCTCGACGTGGGTGGCGGTCACGGACGCTACGCCAGGCGATTCGCAGACGCTGGCCACGATGTGACGATTTTCGATTTTCCAATGGTCGTCGAATACAGCCGAACGCGCCACGCGGATAATCTGAGCTACATCGAGGGCAACTTTCGCGACACCCAAGACTTTGGCCAGCCCTATGACCTCATTCTGCTCTCGAATATCGTGCACGGTGAGCCCGAAGAGATGAACCGGGAGCTATTGAAGAAGTTGGCGGGACACCTGACAGACAATGGGTCGCTGGTGATCAAAGACATGCTGCTCGACGAGGTGGGAACCAACCCCGAATCCGCCGTCTTCTTCGCCTTGTCGATGCTCTTCTACACCCGAGCCGGTGACAGCCCGAGGCGCAGCCAAGTCAGGGAGTGGTTGCAGGGTGCGGGACTGAGCGATGTGGAAATCGTCCCGTTCTCTGACTTTGAGCTAGTTCGCGGGACTCGCCGGCCTCGAGGTCACCGGTGAAGAACGAGGTGCTGCCGCCGCCCTTGCTCAAACGCGAGTTGTGCGCCGTCTAAAGGCCCCGGCATTGAAGGCGCTACTCGGCGGTGATCGAGGTGTCGAAAGTAAAGGACTCGACGCACCAGGAGGTATCGGGCTGGTCATCGTCGTTTTCATCCACGACGGTCGCGACCGAATCGCTGTCGATCTCAACCTCTATGTAGCGGGCCCCAGTAAGGGTGCCGGCGATCGTGTCACCGCCTCTGCCAAGCTGGGTCAGGTTGAGTGTACCTTCTTGAATCAGGTACTGGCTCTCGCATTCGACCAGAGGTGGCGTCCCGGTGCATCCTCTGGCTGCGAGCGAACAGGTGTTGCACTCTGAATAGTCCGAGGCCCGGGTTTCCTCCTGGGTGCCTAGGAAGGCCCATGCTGGGGGATCGGCAAAATCGAACGCCGAATAGTCGCCGACGGTCTCCTTCGCGCCATAGTCGTAGTAGACCTCAACGCTCACACTGTTGTGGGCCCCGGGTGGATCCGTATCGCGTGCCACATAGATCACCTGATCGCACCCGTCGCACGTCGTGTTCGAAAAGTGCACGGCTGTGTCCGGGCCGTCGGGTAGGTCGTCATAGGTGCATGGGTTGCAGTTGGTCGAACAGTGATAGTGGGTCTTGCCGTTGTTCAGCCCCTCGTCACAGGCCTCGTCCTCATCGGTGACCCCGTCACCACAGGAAGGCAGAGTGCAATCGGTTCGACAGGCGTTCGGTTCGGTGTCGCTGTTGTTGTCTTCACCATTGTCGCATTCCTCGTCTTCGTCGATGTCGCCGTCGCCACAATCCTCACTGGGTGTTTTACAGCCCCTGGTGCAGGTCTCGCTGCCTTCTGGTCCGTCGTCGCAGTCCTCGTCTTCGTCGGTGATGTTGTCTCCGCAGTACGGGTCGACACAGTCGGTTCGGCACGCGCTCGCGGCTGTATCACTATTGTCGTCGAAACCGTCGTCACACTCTTCATCATCATCCAATTCCCCGTTTCCACAGCCCACTCCGAGAATTCGGGCATCGACTTCAAAGCGGTCAACGCACTTGGCGGCCCCTTCGGTCACCAGAATCGCGTCGAACGGGTCGTCCGGGTTCGAGAAAGTAACCTCAGCATACTGGGCGTCGGTCAAGGTTGCGGTGAATTGGTCGCCGAACCGGCCAACAGACGTCACTGCGAGTGTTCCCGATTGGATCAAGAAGGTGCTCTCGCATTCGATGCTCCCGTCAGAGTCCGACTGAACGCATCCCGAGTAAGCGAGCGAGCAGGTATGGCAGTCGGCGTAGTTCTGTCCTGTGAACTCGAACGTGCCGGTCTCGAGGCTCGCACCGAGGTCGTAGTAGAACTCTAGAGAAAGCGCGTCAAACGTATCGCCCGCCTCCGGGTCGCCGTCTCGAGAGGTGAATTGGAAAAAGTCACCATCCTCGTAGTAGGCCGAGAGATTGACGCCCCCGGTTGGAACGCCACACACGATTTCAGCGATTTCGTCTGGTTGCTCGTCCGGTTCGTCATCTTCTCGCAGGTCGGCGTTCACCTCCGGCTCGTCATTCGTGGTTTGGTCGCCCACATCGTCACTCGTAGTTTGGTCGCTCACGTCCTCGATCGGCTCGGACTCGACATCAGCCGTGGAGCTGCTGTTGTCGTCTGTCGAATCGCTGCACGCCGAGAAGCACATCACACCCATCAGAATGAAACCAAACGCTCCCTTCACGAACGGAGCCACGTGATACGTCGTCGTCATCTATGCCCACCCGGGTTTTGAGGTCACTGTTGCCGTGCAACTGTGGCAGACTCATCAACGAAGTCAAGCTGGGTTATGCCGATGCCAGGCTGGTTTTGCGAATCCGGGCCGCCGCCCCTCCGAAATCAGCACGATCTACATGTTTCGTTCTCGGTGAGTCCGTTGTAGAAAGGACATGACATGAACGTCCAGCCCCCAAAAGCGGAGCACGATCACGACCACGTCTTTGGCCAAGACGCGAGGAAGACAGGTGAGCGGCGCACCCTGATCGTGGTGGTTCTGACAGCTACCACGATGGTCTTCGAGATTGCTGCCGGGGTTGCGTTCGGTTCGATGGCGCTGCTTGCCGACGGGCTTCATATGGGGTCCCACGCGGTCGCCTTGGGCATCGCGGTGTTCGCCTACGTATTCGCTCGCCGCCACGCCGCGTCACCGCGCTACAGTTTCGGCACCGGCAAGGTCAACGCACTGGGTGGGTTCTCAGGAGCGATTCTCCTAGCCGTCTTCGCGCTGTTCATGGTCTGGGAGAGCGTCCATCGATTCATCGAGCCCCAGGCCATCGCGTTCAACCAGGCGATATTCGTTGCCTTCGTGGGCCTGATCGTTAACGGGCTATCCATATTCATCCTCAAGGAAGACCATCACCATGGGCACGGTCACGACGATGACCACGGTCACGATCACGAGAAGCCTGCGAGCCAGGGGCAAGACCATAATCTGCGCTCAGCCTATCTTCACGTGATGGCCGACGCCCTCACATCAGTGGCGGCGATCGTAGCGTTGTTAGCGGGGAAATATCTGGGAGCCAACTGGATGGATCCTGCAATGGGAATCGTCGGCGCAATCTTGATCGTGCGCTGGTCACGCGGTCTAATCAAGACAACGTCAAAGGTGCTACTCGACCATCAGGCACCCCTCTCGGTAAGAAACAGAATACGAGGCGCGGTCGAGGAGTCCGGTCAAGCGGAGGTTCGTGATCTCCACGTTTGGAGTATCGGGCCTGGAATCTATGCCGCTGAGATTGTGGTGGCCGGCTCTGGTTTGAGTGCCGAGGGCGTGAAAGCGGAGCTACCCGAATCGCTAGGACTGGTCCACGTCACAGTTGAGATCCGCACCTCGGGGCAGTCGGAGTAGAAAGAAACGCCGCTGAAGCTGAGTGCGGACCGGGCCCGGTGTTCGGTGCTCCCAGATCGCAACGATGCCACATCCAAAAGCCGGCTGGCTTTACGCGTCAGACGACCCATGCCCCTTGCCAACCGGGCGAACCAGGTCAACCCAACCCAACTTTGTGAGTCTGTGAACAGTCATTCCGGGGGCGCTCCTTCTCGCTGAGCAAATTTTTATCTTGCGATCCGGCCTCAAATAGAGATAAATAAGTTCCAGGGTGGGCTATCGGTCGATAGGGTGGGCTCGGCGGTATCGGCCCAAGCCCATCGGGCAGCAGTTGCGACCGCATTTTCAGTTTGTAAAACGAATGACCAATGGAGTGTTGCCATGTTCCCAGCCCGATTCACCCTCTTCCAGTTAGCCGTTCTCACCCTGCTGACCTGCTGCGGAGCTGATCCGCGGGGACAAGAGCGAGGGTCCGACGTCGATGCAGTGTCGTCTGGGGGGCAAAGTGATGGTAGCGAGACCGGACCGAGTACAGATGGTCTTGTTCCGAGCCAGGACGAACGGGATGCGGACAACTGGCAAGCCGACGTGGACGGTGGGACGACTCAGGCGGATTACGGGGTCCACAGAGATATACCCGAGAGCAATACGGACACCAGCCACAGTGCAAGACCCACTGGAGCGGAAACCGAACCGAACGACAACAGAGCTGAGGCGACAGAAATCACGTTGGAGGTTGGTGCCAGCTTAACAATTGACGGAAGACTCACTCCAGGAGACGCGGACTACTATCGATTGGAGATCGACAATCACGTTCAGTTGAACGCCTACGTGAGCAGCGACAACAACTGTTCGGTAGACACGATAGCGAGTGTGATGGACGCAGCCGGAGACTGGATCGCTTCAAACGACGACGACGCTGATAGTAGGTGCAGTTTTCTGCAACGCGTCGAACTCGTGAGGCCGGGGTTCTACTACCTTGTTGTGCGCGGCTACCAAGATGAGCAAGACGGTCATTACACGCTTCGGATTACATTGGGCGATGCCCGCTGTGGCGACGGGTGGGTGAATCTGAGCGAGGAATGCGACGATGGCAATCATCAGGAGGGCGATGGGTGCGATGAGTGCATTCTGGAAGCCATCGAAGAGATGGAACCAAACGACTTGCCTGAGGAGGCCACTCCAATCGACCGACTCGAGTCCAGCCTTCCTCCACAAATCCGGGGAGATATCGGTGCCGATGCAGACTATTTCGCGATTGAGATGAGGCGGTTCGATCGGTTCGAGCGATTCGAGATGTACCCAGTCGGCGACGTGTGCGAGCCTGCGGTACTCGACGTTTTGGACACGGACGGCCAAACCTATCTGCTTTCGCTGACGTTTTCGGTGTCGAGCGAGTCCCCCTGTCAGAGGTGGAGTCACCAGACTCCAATTACGATTCCGGCCGACGGAACCTATTTCCTCCGAGCGACAGGCTTCACACCGACCGGCTACGTCCTCAAGGCAGAAATCCACTACGTGGTGTGTGGCGACGGTATCCAAGAAGGAGCTGAAGAGTGCGATGACGGCAACGAGGAGAGCGGTGACTCCTGCTCCGCCACTTGCCAGTTGGAGGGCTGACCCCGCGCCTCCTGTTATCGACGGTCCCGAAGGCAGCCACCAAACAAGGGAAGATAAATTGAGAAGAGACTTAGGAATTCCGATGATAGAGGGTATCCGCGACTCGCTGGGCGTGCGGGAGTCGCTATCTGAACAATTGGGGTTAAGGATGACAACTACGTGCAAAGGGTTGGTCGGTTTGGTGGGAGTCGCCCTCCTTCTAGTTGCCGGATGCGGTGGGGAGGATGTCAGCAGCGACCAGATCGCCGACGTGATTTCCGACCAGGGGCAGGATGCACCGAACGACGCCGCGAGCGACGGTGACCAGGGCAGCGACGCGCAACCGGACGGTGGCACCCAGCCGCTGCCGGGTCCGGTGCGTATAGTTGGCCAAGTGCAAACCACAAGCGGAGATGACTGGGTTGCGGTTCCAAACGCCCAAGTGACGGTTGGGGACCGAGGGCCCGTCGTCGCTGACCAGGCCGGCGTCTTTGTTGTGGAGGGGCTGGATGGCGATGCAGAGGTTGTCGTTCGCGTCGACGGGCCTGCCCACGAGGGGGGGACACCGCCGGCGCCGATAGCCTACAGCACCACGACCACTCTCCTTTCACTACCCTCCGGCGGCGACGTCATGCATTTCCCAACACTTCTCCTCGGGTGCGCAGTGCATCTCGATGTATCTGAGGCTGGACGAATCGATCTCGGCCCATGCGGAGAAAGCGACGGAGTCGCACTGTCCTGGCCGGAAGGCGCTTTTGTGTACGACGACACGGGCGAGCCCTTTGCCGGCGTACTTCGCGCAGAGGTCATGGCGTTGGATCCCGACTATGGCCCGGGTTGGGCTGCTGTCCCCGGACAGCGTCCCGACGACCAGGACTTCCGGCCCCCGGATGTTCTGGGAGGGGGCGAGGTTCGCCTGCTCGACCCGTTGACTGGCGCTCGGCTTCAGGTCGCGTCTGGGCACGCCGTAACGGTCGAATTCCCCATCGCCGAGGTGCCGGACCAGGTCAACGAAGAGGACGTTCGGTGGTACACCTTTGATAATGACACCGCCGAGTGGTTGGATGGCGGGGCTGTTCGGCTGGTCGAACTGGATGATGGTCCCGGTTTTGAAGCGGATATCCCTCACTTCTCCGCCGTTTATTCGTACCCGAGTTCTAGGCCATCGGACCCGCTTGGGTGTGTGGAGCTGCGTCCCCACCTGGAAGAGCTTCCTCCTCAGGCCTGTCTCGAAACCGATGACTGTCTGCCTTCGGCGACCGGATTGCCACGTCCCTGTGTCTCGGGCGTCTGTGGATGTTCCCTGCCGGTCGACTGTGCTCTCGACGAGGTCTGCGAGGAGAGCCAGTGTATCCCTGCGCCGGAATGCGACGCTGAGAACCCCTGTCGAAACGGGGCCGACGGAAGACCTCTGGGTTGTTTCGACGGGGTGTGTGGGTGCAACCGGACCGCGCAGTGTCACGGCGACCTCAGCTGCGCCGAAGATGGGACCTGTCGAGAACTCAACGCGAGTGTGGATGTATTCGCCAGCGGTCGCTTCTGGCGCAATTACTCGACCGTGCACGGATGCAAAGCAGTGCCCAGTGGGGTGGGCCTCACCTACCGGATTCGATACGCCAACGCGCTCGCCCTCGTGGCGGGCGCCCACCCCGTCTACGAGTGGCGATCTGGACACCCCCGGGACTACATCCGCCCAAGTGTTGCTACTGATCTAGCGGACCAGTGTACCTCAGCCGAGGGATGCGACGAGGTCCTCGATGTGGCCTCTGGCGCCGCACCCGTGCTGTTGGCCCAGGGTCGCAGCTGCGTGCAGGGGCGGTTGGTAGCAGCGTGTTCGGGTGGCATCGAGAACTGTGTCCTTCCAGTGGAGGGGCCCGTCCACGTTCGGAGGGAGGGCGCGATCGTTGGCGTCGGGTATGCAGACGAAAGCGGCTCGTTCTGCGCGTCGACAGCAGAAACAGGCGTAGAGCTCGAGCTGACACAAGGACCAAACTACCCTACCGGCGGCTACTACAGCACAATCGTGAGCGACAGCGGGCAGCCTGGAGCGGCGTGCCCTAGCGGGGGAGGTAGCGGTTCCGGCTGTGCAGACATTGGGACAGTGGTGACATCCTGCGAGCAGGGTACGACCACGGGCGGCTGTCTCCGAGCCGATCTCAGATTACAGGTGACCCGGGTTGACCGGTTCCCTCACGATGGTGCGGCCGTGTGGCGGATCGAGGCCGATGCCTCCGAGAGTGCGGGCCCCATTACCCGCTACGAGTTTGCTTTGTGGAACAGCCTCGCTCCCAATGACGCTCGCAATAGTCCAGTGAGTGTTTCACCTTCAAAAACCCTCCCCACCCATTCTTTTGACGTCGGCCCGGGCACTTACCTGGTTGAAGTTACCGTAACCAGTGGACAGCGCTGGGATTGGGCCAGCAATCAACGAGTGGTCTCGCTGTTGGGCCAGGTCACAGTGCCGCCGAGCATTACGATCTTGGGCTGCGGACGAGGGGGCCTCTTTACTTCATTCCAAGGGGAGTGTGAGAGTTCTGCGGACTGCGTCGATGGCCTTGCATGCCTTGAGTCTAGCGACCAGCTCCGTGACGGCATCTGTGTGGAGCACACGAGGCGCGAGTGTACACGGTCCAACGATTGCGCTGAAGGCTACGTGTGCGACCGAAACGACGGCGCTCTCACAGATGGTTTTTGCGTTGAAGGGACCACGTTCGTGCCGCATTGTGAGGAAGACAGTGTGCCGAGTTCGCGTGGACTTCCCTGGTATGTCCGGCTGTCGGCGTTTCGCATCGATCGGACCGAAGTCACACAGGCCCAATACAACCAATGCGTCGCCGCAGGTGCATGCACTGGTGTTCCCACCTGTTACGCAGAGACGGATGTGCCTGACGCAGCAGCCTGGGACCCTTTGGCCCACCCCGACCGCCCGGCGACGTGTGTGTCGTGGGACGAAGCGCAAAGCTACTGCGATTGGCGAGGCATGCGGTTACCCACCGAGAGCGAGTGGGAGGTTGCAGCCCGAGGGGCAACGTACTTGGGCCAATCGGTCTGTACGACTCACCGTACTTCGAACAATTGGTGCGAAGTCGGCCAGAACTACGCCTACCCCTGGGGCGATGCGCCGCACTTGAGTTGCCGCTTCGGCAACACGCTCGCTTTCGACCCGATTCCGCCCCCTCGGCCCGGCGAGGAACCACACCCCAATATGGACAGCTGCCGGGGAGACATCGTCGACGTAGCATCTCATCCAGACGGAGTGAGTCCGTTCGGTCTCTTCGATATGGCGGGAAACGTTGCGGAGTGGACGGCGGACTATTATGCCGAGGAGTACTTCTGGCAAGCGCTGGTCCAATTCTGTGCCGACGCCGACGATCCTGACGATTGCCACAGGTACGGGATCCCTACCGATCCAACTGGGGCTGACGGCCCTACAGGGCGTGTGGTACGCGGTGGGTCTGCGCTCAGTAACCAGATGTGGCTGCTGAATACGTTCTCACGAGATAGCTCGTTACCCAGTGCGAGGTACCCAGACCTGGGTTTTCGCTGCGCCCGTTCAGATCCATCGTTTGGCCAATGCCAGCTGTCCCACTCCGATAGTTCGGACCGGGACTGCAACGCGAACGGGCGCTCAGACCGGTGCGAAATCGAGGAACTCGGCGCAACTGATTGCGACGGCGACGGTAGATTGGACGAGTGTCTGGTGGGGCCGCCGCTGGCGCCTGGCGCTGGCAATCCCCTCGACTGTGATTTCAACAACCGACTCGACGTATGTGAGATCGCCGAGGGAGCCGCAGACCTGGATGAGAACGGTGTGCTGGACTCGTGCGAGGCCAGTGGTGGATGCCCTGGCGGAGAGCATGACGGCGGCGAGGGCGATTGCATAGCCATCGGTTCGTGCGCAGAGGGGTTTCAGCTCGACAGCGACGGCCACTGTTCTCGTTGGACTCTCACATCCGGCGATTTGCCTGACACCCGCGGCGGGTCACTAACGCTCCTCGATGACGGCCGGGTACTCTATGCTGGCGGAAAACCGGACGAGTACGGCGTCATGAGTGCCGATGCCTGGCTGTTCGATCCCGGCGACGACACCTGGACTGAGATCGACCCAATGCCCGGCCCTCGACGAAATCACGCGGCCAGTTTGTTGCCCGGTGGGGATGTACTGCTCGCGGGCGGAGACAACGACTTCTACTCGGGGCGAGCGTTCGACGAATGTCTGCTCTTCGACCCGATACTCGAACTCTTCTCGCTGTGCGAAACTCTCCCTTCAGCTCGAGCTGGGGCTGCCAGTAGTGCGCTGCCGGACGGCCGGGTGCTGTTGGTAGGTGGAAAGGATGACCTGGGGCAGAGTCGAAGCGATGCCGCTGTCTACGACCCGGAGTTTGACTCTTGGTCGAGCATTGGCAGCGACGAGGCCCCCCTCCCATTTGAAGGACGGAGTCGAGTCGCGAGGCTGTCTGACGGGTCGGTGGTCGCCTATGGCGCTCCGTTCCCTTCGATCCTACCTGAGACCTTGTACCAAGACGGGGTCCAGTTCGACCCGGACACTCTTGACTGGATGGCTATGCCACGCCTCGATGGGCGGAGGGTGGTCACGCTGGCTTCAGACAGTTCCCAGGTCTACGCGTTTGGTGGCATCGACAGCCCCTACGCCTTATTGCCCGACACAGCAGCGCTGCTGCCCGGTGACGACGGCTGGCTCTTCAAGCAGGATGCTCCGTTTCTCGGGGCAGACCTGGTTGCAGTTTGGCTCCCAAGCGACGTGTTTTTGGTCGCGCCGATGAGCGAGGACCGGGATGACGCTGCGCTCTACGATCCGGATGCCGATGCCTGGATTTCTACGTCACAATTACCCGCGGTAAGCGCAGGGCAGGAGAGTGCCGTACTACTCGACGACGGGCGAGTCTTGCTCACGGGTGGAGCCATCTCTGGCTCTAGCTCGGAAGGCGTCGCTCCGCCCATGGTTTATGAACGTGGAGAATAGCTGGACGGCGTCGTGCGACCCCTTCCGGTGAGACAACATAGGATGTTGACCATTCGAGTGGCCCCTTCTTTGTTTAGTATCGGGCGTGCTACGATGAATGGCGCTTTCGCAACAATTGAACTGATTCACCCGTACCCGGAGATACGAGAGTATGTACAAGTTCATTTCCTCCATTTTTGCACCGGCCGGCGACAAACACCGGACTTTACGCCACTTGGGTTCTCTCACGAGCCGAATCTGGCTGGGCTGCGCGCTTGTCCTGGCCCTAGGCATGTTCGCCTGTTCCGACGACCCTGAGCCAGCCAATCAAGATACGAGCTCCACGGACACCGGCGAAACCGATACAAACGAGCCCGACGCAACCGAGGACACGACCGAGGATTCATCAGACGATAGTTCTGAAGACACAGGCGATATGTCAACTGATAGCGGCTCCGACGCTGACGAGGAGTTTCAGCTGGATGGAGCCGTTCACAAGGGGCCGTTCGTACTCGGGAGTTCGATAACCATCTCCCAACTCGACAGAACTTCGAATCAACCGACTGGGAGGGTGTTCAACACCAGCACCACGAGCCACGCAGGAGAGTTCACCTCTCTGTTGCCGACCCGGGATCCGGTGTTGATTGAGGGCATCGGCTTTTTCCACAACGAAGTCACGGGAAGCCTGTCGGAGGCCAATCTAACCCTCAGGGCTTACTTCGACCCCAGATCAGTGTCTGGTACTTCGGCAGCCTACGTGAATCTCATCACACACCTGTCCTCGGCACGTGTCCGGACCCTCTTTGGCGCCAGTTGCGATTACGAGTGTGCGATAGAGCAGGCGGAGGCGGATTTGATCGCCGCGCTGGGAATTGGTCCAGACGGTTTCGCACTGAGCAGCGCTGGCACGGCGGTCAACCTGCTGAGCGATGACAGCGCTGACAACGCCTATGGTCTAGCGGTCAGCGTCATTCTCATTCAGGCCGCGATCGCAGAAGACGGGCCACTCGGTGCAGAGCTACAGGAGATGATCAATCTTATCGAGACCGACCTCGGTGACGATGGTGAGCTAAACGGAGCAGCAGCAGCGATTCCGGCGCTTCTCGTAGCCGCCGAAGCCGCGATCAATCCCGTTGAGATACGCTCCAACCTGATCGCGCGGCTAGACGAAATCGGAAGCACTGAAACCCCACCCGACCTAGACGCCGTTCTGGACAGCGACAACGACGGAATCGCCAACAGTTCGGACGCTTGCCCGTTCGTCGCAGCGGACACCCGCGGCGTGAACCATGAGGACGCCGACAGCGATGGCGTCGGAGACGAATGCGACTACTCATTTTCGATGATCGCGATGAGTGGGAATGACGTCTGCGCTCTCCACGCCGATGGCAGCCGCAACGCAGACGGCTCGCGTGCGACGGAAGGAACACTCATGTGCTGGTACGTCGAGGCAGGCGCCCCCAGCCCGTATCATCGCAACTTCGACGCCACCGCAGCTTCGAATCCGCCTCCAGCCAGCATCGCCTCAAACGTGTATGAAGAGGTTGACCTGGGAGGCGGTTGGGGTTGCGCACGAACGGCTGCCGGTGCCGTGGATTGCTGGACTCGAGACGGGCTGCGAACGGCCCCGAGCGGAGCGACCTTCTCCACCGTACGCGGCGCCGGTAGCGAGGCTTGTGGCATTCGAACGGATGCGGGAAGTGAAGGCGATATCCTCTGTTGGAATGACGAGATTTCTGTCGACATCGTTGGTGATTTCTCGGCCATCGCGTTGACGATTTCGGGGGACCAGCCTTCAGTTTGCGCTGTGACGGGGCAGCCGGGTTCAGCGTCGTGCTACGACGCCACGTCTGGCGACCCAATCACGGAGCCTCCCCTCGCCTCGGTAAACGGCCAGGTCATGAGCGTACACGGTGCCTCGGATACGAATTTCGCCTGCCTTGGACTGCAAGACGGGACCCCGCGCTGCTGGTACACCGGAGGAGGCGATGAGGTGTTCTGGCCGAACGAACTCGAAGGCAATATGGCGTTCTCCCAATTCCACCTGGGATCGGGCTTGTGTGGCCTGGTTAGCGATGTCGGTACCCGAACAGACGTCGCTATTGGAGACGCCGTCTGCGGCATGTCAGAGGGCGAGCTGAGGTTCCGAAATGATGACGACATCGTAATTCTCGAGGGTCGCTTCACGGGCCTAGCCGCCAACGGCTCTGTGCTCTGCGGGCTCGATTCTGACGGGCGCCTGCACTGTATCGGCGAGGAGTACATCGATTTCTAGCGTCCCCGCGCGAGTTACCCAGGCTGATGGAGGACCTGATGGCAAAGACGACCCAGTGCATTTGGATCACACTATTCGCACTCGTGTTGACGGGCTGTGATAGCACAGGCGACGCCCCGGAAAACGACGACTCCAGTGACTCGACGACCATTGTTGATACCAACTCAGAGGATGACGTTTCCGAGAATCCGGATACCCAGGAGTCGGATGCCGAGGACACAGCGGACGACGTCGGCTCCCAGGACTCGACCGAGACCGACCGGGCGGAAGATTCAGAGGCCGACACAGAACCCGACGTGGTGGAGGATGCCAATCTTCCCGATCGGGGTGATGGGCGCCCGCCGATCACCTGCGAGACGATTTCTGACGATCTGGATACATTCATCGAAGCGCGCATGGAGGAGACCGATATTCCCGGCTTAGCAGCTGGAATAGTCGGCCCCCAGGGCCTCGTCTGGTCCCGAGGCTACGGCCACGCCAATATCGAGGAGGACCGGGCGGTAACACCTGACACGGTCTTCGCGATCATGTCCATCTCAAAGGTCTTCACAGCCACGGGGGTCATGCAGCTCGTGGCAGCCGGCGATTTGGACCTTGACGAGGACATCAATACGTACTTGTCGGCCTTCGACGTGGTTCATCCAGACTTCCCGGACACGGCCATTACGATGCGCCAGCTCTTGTCCCATACTTCTGGAATCGGACGGGATGACTACGGCGTGCTTCAGCTCAACATCAAGACGAGTGATGAAGAGGTCGAGCCACTCGGCGAGATGCTGCAGTCGATATTGACGCCCG
>CAZDBH010000122.1:0-1843 GCA_964503485.1 uncultured Bradymonadales bacterium
ACATCGGACCCCCCGGACCCACCGGACCCACTGGACCGACTGGACCAAGCGGCCCGAGCGGGCCGAGCGGGGCGAGCGGGTCTCAAGGACACACCGGACCCACCGGACCGACTGGACCCAGCGGGCCGAGCGGACCATCGGGCCCACCCGGAGCCAATACGTTGTATGGTGTCTTCGGCTCAATAGACATCACGGTCGGTCCTTCCGGACCGGCGTTCAGAGGCATGGGAGCAGCCGCCTCGACTTACCGCGGTTTCGCAATGGCGGATTGCCCACCGGGATTCTACTTGGTCGACTCCGGGTGTTTCGTCAGCTGCGACGAGTACTACACGCCAGGCGGACCAAGCGGGGCAGGGCTTCCCATCCCGCACGAGGCCCCGTTCCGGAGTCCTTGGGCGCTGGATACACACGTGGTCGTGCTTCCATCTGGACCCACGGGACCAACCGCACCCTCTGGCACACCGGTCGAGTTCGGGCTTCCCGATTCGTCCGTACGAGTGCTCTGCGATTGGCGCTTCCATGCAGCGATTCCGTCAGAGTGTTGGCAGGACGACACCAGCTCGCCCATGTTCGGTGTGGCACAAGCTTTCTGTGCTCCTCTACCGAGCCTCGAACCGGACTGAAGGCTAGGCCACCAGGGCGACACTCATGATCTCTCTGGCCTACTTCCTCATCATCGGCACCGCTCTCTCGGTTGGCTTTGGATTCTACCAACTCCTGCCGGTGGGTATCGTTGCGGCCGGGCACATCGCCTACTCGGTCGCGGCAGTACGTCCACCGTTCAAGTCTCGTGCTACGGGCTATCGCAACGCATTGCTAGTCGTCGCCTGCGTGTCTCTCAGTCTGATCACCGTTTTCAAACCACAGCTCTACTGGGGTGATTGGAGCAGGCTGGGATGGGTAGGAGCCGTTCTGTGGCTGGTCCCGCTGGGCGGCCTGGTTGCCGCCTGCGGCTTGCTCATGAGGTCCCATCGCCATGCGGCCCGGGTGTTCGCGGTTGGTGCTGGGCTGTGCCTTTTCGGATTGGTCGGGTCGCGCTGCCTAACCACTACGGCCTCCCCTGCCCCGTTTATCGACACCTTCTTCTGGGGACAAGCTGCCGTCGAACAGTTGCTGAACGGCGCCAATCCCTACGCGACGTCCAGCTACTGGGACATGTACCAAGGCATTCCCGGTATGCAGTACGGCTACGAGCCGGGCTTCCACTATTGGCCGGGGTGGCTCTGTTGGGCTACGTTTTGGTCGACGATAATCCCCGGAGTCCAAGACCTTCGTGTCGGGCTTATCGTGGCCGATCTGATGACAGGGTTCTGTCTGGCGGGTATCGCGTTCCGACTGAGACTGGGAAGGCGCACCGCACTTCTGGTCGCAGCAGTTTGGCTCAGTCTGCCCAGCGGCCTGCTCGTTATCGAACAGGCATGGGCCGATCCAGTGTCGATCATGGCTCTAATCGCAGCGATTTGGGCCGCGATTGAGCGGCGCTTCGTACTCACCGGCCTGATTCTGGGCTTCGCCTGCGCCACGAAGCAGTACGCGCTGCTCGGGGCAGCTCTGACCCTTGTTTACCTCTACAAATCGCACGGTCTTCGACCGGCATTACGAGCCACAGTGCCGCTGGGAATCGTCTGGTTGGGGTTTGTCGTACCCTTCGCACTAGCTGATTGGAGCACCTTCTACTCATCGACCGTCGGCCACTTCTTCGACGTACCACCTCGACAGGACGCATTTACTGTCGTTGTTCTCCTGGGTCCAGACTTGTCGGCCCAGGCGTTTGCCTCCCTCCCTCGGAGCTTCTCCCTCGCGCCCCTCGCGATGCGGGCGGGTGCGTTCATCTGGCGGTTGC
>CAZDBH010000122.1:1853-18859 GCA_964503485.1 uncultured Bradymonadales bacterium
ACCAATCCTAGTTTGTTTTCCCTCCATAGTGTTGCTTCTCCCTGGGGTCGCTGGGGATGCTGGGGGTTGCGTTGTTGTGGCTGTTGGGACAAATGACGACCCTGAGCGCCGAGCGTTTGGTCGGTGTAATAGCGCTAACCTACGGGTTTTCCTTTCTCTTTGGAAAGCAGGCCTTTTGCAACTACTACTATTTTCTCAGTGGATTCGTGCTGTGCGGGGCCTTATTCGAGTGGGGGGACGACTCATACCCAGGGCCGACCGGCAGGGTGGCCTCCGACACACCGGAGCGACGGGCCACCTCACAGAAGGCTGAGAGGTTGGTGCCAAGACGGTGGCGGTTGCCGTTGGGAGTCGTCGCGCTCCTATACGTCTCTGTAGTGCTCTTTGGGCTGCTCGAGTTCTCGTCGAGGGACGGCGCAGCGGTCACACCCGCCTTCCGGTTCGATCCCAGTGCGACAGCTGACACCAACCCAACCTCATACCGCCGAGGGACGGTGGTGCGCGCCAGCAGCTACGACGTGTTTCGACATCACCATCCGCTCTATGCGATCGACGGTGAGCGTGTTCCAACCGAACTGGAGCGCTGGATACCCGCCAGCAACGATATGAACCCCTATCTGGAGTTTCACTTCGGACAAGCGGTCGATTTCGAGGCAGTGCGCCTTCAGTTCCGTGGGGCGTCAGAGGCATCGACTCCCTGGCCATCGCACTTCGGGCTTCGCTGCTATTCAGATGACGTCGCCGATTCCACTCCGGACTCCGAGACCGTAGTCGAAGACAATTCGGAAGCCTCCCCGGTCGTGCCCCTGGTGTGCAGTCAAGCCACCGTACTGCGCGCCGACTTCTCCCAGACCGAGGGCGAACAGCCGACTGTGTGGTTGTACGAGATTGAGGTCATAGGGGGGGCCAATGAATAGCCCGAATGACCAATCCCACGCTTTAGTGCGGGGGTTTTCCAGCAGGCTGTGGCTCCTGATCGCTCTGGTCCTCGGCCTCGTCATACGACTCTACTTCGTTTGGGCAAAGGCGGGCATGTACTTCCCCGACGAGATGTTCCAGTACCTCGAGCCGGGTTATCAACGAATGCACGGCTTCGGAACACTCTTCTGGGAGTTCGAAGACGGTGTCCGGAACTGGCTTTTGCCCGGGTACTATGCAGCTCTAATGGAGGTCGGCGAGGCGTTCGGACTGCATGGTTGGCGGCTACACCGCTTTCTGGCAGTGCACAATGCAATCGCGTCACTGTTGCTGGTTCCGTTGGGGTTCAAACTGGGAAGCGCCCTCGGCCGTGGGGACCATTCACTGGGCGTATTGCTCGGCCTTAGCCTCGCTTGTTTCCCACTATTCGCCTACTTCGCACCCCACACACTCAGCGAGGTACCTGCGTCGCTCTTCGTCTGCTGGGGCTACGCCTGTTGGGCCAAGGGCTCGAATCGGACGGAGCAAGACAAATGGCACGTCGACTGGTTCTGGGCGGGTCTGCTGTTGGGCATCGCTGTGGTCGCTCGCTACTCGCTTCTGGTCCTCCTCCCGGTCGTGTTTCTCGACGCTGTGCTGTCCCGAAAGGGTCGCGGCTTGATCTTAGTGTCGGCTGGCTTCGGCAGCACCATGCTCCTGCTCGGGTTGCTCGACGCGGTCACATGGGGAAGACCGTTTCATTCGCTCATGGCCTACTTTGAGTTCCACTTGGCGGGCGGTGGACAAATTCACGGCACGTCGCCCTGGGCCTTCTACTGGACCGACGGCATCGTCAAGATGCTGGGACCGGCAGCGGCGTTGGTGGTACTGCCCCTCTTCGCGGTACCGAAGAGGCATTGGCGAATCACAGCAAGTTGGCTCGTTCCAATAGCCCTTCTGAGCTACTTTGCCCACAAAGAAGAGCGCTTTCTGCTGCCAATGTGGCCGCTTGTACTGTGCGCCACTCTAGTCGGCATGCGGCGAATAGGTTCCGCCTTCGGCCCCCGACTATTGGGCAGCGAAAAGGCTCGAAGTGTGGCCTTTGGGATTGTGCTGGGCACTGTTTTGGTCAGCTCCCTATCGGCCGTCATGAAGCTGCCAATGCGCAACAGCGCGGGTGTGTTTGCCGCACAAGACTTCGTGGGAAGGCAGTCGGATGCGTCGGGCGTGCTGTTTGACGCCGTCAGCTACTACAGCTCCAGCGGCGAGTCGTGGTTGGACGGCGACTTTCGACCCTCGTACCACGGCGGCTATGTGTTGTTAGATCGCGGCATCCCGCTCGTATACCTCGAGAACACGGTGCTCCAACATCGTCTCTTCAACTATCTCATTATAGGGTATCTACCCTTGCAGGCGTTTCTCGAGGCCCACCCCAGCTTTGTGAGGGTCGCCTATTTCGAACAATCGGTGGCTGTGTATCGGCGGGTCGAGGGAGAAGGCTCTGGGCTTTAGGCTCTAGGCTTTTGGCTAGGCAAATAGCTACTCTTGGTAGCGCCTGCGATGGTCTGCGGCTTCCTCGGTTCGGCCGAGAGCCTCCAAACAGCTTGCAAGATAGTGGTGGACGTCACGGCCGGAAATGCCGTGAGCCAGAGCCTGCTGATACGACTCTACAGCGGCTGCGAATGCCTCGGTCTCCATTTGGGCGAATCCCAAGTTGAACCAGACTTGAGCGTCATCGGGAGTGGTCCTTAGGTAGATTCCGTAACTGGTAATCGCTTCGACCTGTTGACCGGTCATCTGTTGGGAGAATCCGCGAACAAAGTGAACATTGCTATAGTTTGGGTCGCGTTCTAGCACCCGATCGCAGAGAAGCAGAGCGGCCTCGTGATGGCCCTGTTGTTGGAGTTCAATTGCGTCGTCCAAGGACGCAGCCAGGTACTCCTCGGCAGTGCCGGGTCCGGCGGTAACGAGGGGCTCACACTCACATTCTCGAGGATCCGAGCAACCCACCCCGAGCGTGATCATACTGATCACGAGGACAAGAAAACCCAACCGCATAAGACCTCCAGACAGACTCAAAACTCACCCGTAATCGGTTCATTTAAAACAACAAAACCGCCCAAGAAAGGCGCCCTCCTAGAGCCTGAGCCCAAAGCCTCCTAGGACCTAATCCTCACTGCCAGTTATCGTACCTTGCCCGGGCCGCTTGTGCTTCAGCGGTGTGCCCCGCTCCGGTGTGGCAGGAAGAGAGGTGGTAGTAGGAATCGCGTGAGGTGGGTTCGACCTCTAGGTGTCGGTTGAATGCGTCGACGCACTCGATCCACCGTTCGAGCGACATATAGGCATAGGCAAGATTGAAGGTCGACAGGGGGTGGTCGGGTTGCGTAGCCAGCTGAGCCTGATAGCTGACAATCGCCTCCTCGTTCTGGTCCAACATCTGCTGGCTATAGCCTCGCAAGAACTGAATGTCTGGATAGTCAGGATTGACGTTGAGGACCCGCTGAATCAGAACCAGGGCCGCCCCGTGCTCACCCAAGTCTTGAAGGTCTCGGGCGGTCTGTGCGTCGTATTCTGCTTGCTCACCGTCCCGATCTCGGCACTCGCAGACCCTGGACTGGCCGTCCTCACAGATGGGCTGGTCAGGCTCGGTGTAACATGCTGAAGCGACGAGGGATGCGATGGCACCTATCCATAGGACGCCGTTCAGGCGCGACCTTCGGGCCACGGTTTGTCTGTTTACGTTCATCAATTCGTTCCTTTGGTCTCCGATTCAGAGCGACGTCTCGATCGTCTTTCGCCCAAGAGGGTGAATCCGACAATCAGGGGTCCAAGCCACCTCAGATAATTTAGTCCGGGTGCTGCTCGGTAGCGAAGAAGTATGTCGTGTTCGCCGGGCTCGACAGGGACCCCCACGTAGCTCGGAGCCAGCATTATCACTTCTTGCTCAACCCCATCTACCTCGGCGTACCACCCCGAGTGAAAAGTCATGCGGAACAACACGGTGGCAGGCCGATATGCCTCGACGCGTGCCGAATAGGTCTCCCCCGCCCTCTCCGAATGGCTAACCACCCCTGCACGACCTGCTACTGGTTGGGCGGGCTCTTCGAGATCGGCTGTGGTGATCAGCCGCTCGGTGTCCCGAGCACCGTCACCTTCCTGCCAACCCACCCGGGGGAATTGACCTTCAGCGTGCCATTCGCTCGCGATGAACGCCTGTTGAAACAGGTCGATCGCCTCGTACGACGATGTCGTCGTGTCCACGAAGGTGTCCGAGTCGACCACCTCAAAGTAGCCGGGGGTCTCGACCGCAGCGGCCACGGCGCCGCTGAAAACCCCAAACGGTGTCGCAAAATCCGGGAGGTACAGACGGTTCGGAGTGAGCAGATAACGCACGTTGAACAGATCATAGTGGTCGCGGCGCGAGGGATCGAAGCGCGGCTCGGTTTCGGTGGCCCGTCCCATGGTGTGGAGCATGTAGCTTATCGCCGAGAGTCGGTTCGGACCCCAGTGGAGGTAAACGGGGACACGGGCCACGCTGAAGGCGGCCCCCCCATCCCAACTCGTCCCGGCGTAGCAGCGTCCAGGCCGAACGGCCTCCGCCTCCCGAATAGAGGCCATTGCCTGGGTGAGCGACGGTCCTAGAGCCTCCCATTCCTCGGCGGATGACCCATGCCAGTCACTGTTGTTGGAAGCGGTCTCCCAGGCTCGAGAGACCGGAATCGCGAGCATTAGGAGGGTCAGTAGAGCCGCAATCGCGGTTCGGCTTGCAGACCGCTGCCACCCGAGCAGTTCCCATAGGAACGCGATCGCCACCCCAGCCAGCAGGACGCCAGCTAGGTGGACAACGACAATGAACCGGTGAAGCGGCAGACTCCCGCTGAAAGGGAGGAGCGCGAGGGCGTTCCCCCAGGTTGGTCTTCCGAAATAGCCGAATATCCCGACTAAAGTGAGGAAGAGCAGATACCTTCTCACGCTCGCTTGGCGCGATTGGGCCCAGGCCCCGACCGCTACCAGTAGGACACCGGCCAATACCACGGCGGTAAGAATGGGCCACCCATCTCCATCGAAGAGATCACCACCGAACAGCGAACGTAATACCGAAGCTGCTCCGAAAGAGTCCCAATAGACGGGGTTTTCCATTTGCGAGTGCCAGAGCAACGCTCCGTCGGTGGGGGGCGGACGGAGTACGTCGGCGGGGGCGACCCCGACGCCGACTTAAACCCGCCCAAGCCGCGCGACACAACCACGACGGGTGCCCTTCAGATCGCCGCGGACCAGCTCCAACAGGCCCAACAAACAGGCGAAATAGCCGAGGATCAGATGCGATAACCAAAGAACTGAGAACAAGAAGACCACCAGGGCATAGCCGCGACCGGTCGAAAGCGCTCGATGTAGGGCGCCCAAGCTAAGCGGAAAAACACAGCACGCGATAAGTTGGGGATATAGGCCGGCGCCGCTCCAAGAGAACGAGCTCAACTGATAGCCGAAGGCGTGACTGAGACTCGGCGACGCGGCAATCACACATGAGCAGAAGGCGGCAAAAGCAGCCGCAAGTGGACGAACTCCCAGAAGCCTGGCTCCCCCGAAAATACAGAGGGGCAAGAGGCTGATTGCGATCAGATTCACCAGTTTGAACGTCGCGTAGAGCGAGAGCAGTCCACCGAAGAGCGCGTGGAGGCCGACAACCAGGATGTGTGGGAGGTGCTGGTAGTAGCGCATCACCGGGAAACCCTGGCCCCAGTAGGGAATCCAGGGGTCCCAGGCGCTCCCGCCCGCGCTCGAAGCGGCAGCTGAGCGTTCGATCAGGGCGAAATGCAGCACGTGGTCGTTGGGATCAGGGGCGACAATGAACAGCTCGTGGGCAAATCCGATCAGGTTGGCGAGACATGCGGCGGCAACAAGAACGAGAGGCACAGCGTGTGCCCAGGTCGTACTCTCTCGGGCGCCCGTCACGGTTGCTCAGCTGACTCGAGGTCTGGGCTGACCTCTGAGTTTCGGCGTACCTGCATGAAGGCCCACACAGCTGTGACAGCGTAGATCACTGCTACGACGATGGCCAAGTTCTGGTAACCGAGCGACAGGGAGCTGTACTCCAGAGCCCCACCGATCATGGTCCCAATCAAGTTCCAACCGAAGGCGGTGTCGCTCTTGGCGGTGTTTTTGAAGAGGTAGCCAAACACCAGGTTCGCGCAGAAGATCGGCGAAAAAATCACCAGCGATGCGACTGTGTATCGGACAGCGAAGCTATCGATAGCGAGCAGCGTATTCAGTGGCAGCACGACCGTGAGAACCAACGCAGCTAGAAGCAGGCCAAAGGGGATCAGCGGTGACTTGGGGTTCGTCTTTGCCACCACGAAATTGGCTATCAAGACCGAAGTCAGTATCGCGAAAAAGACGAGGCTGTTCACCAACCAGGTCGCACCGAAGAGCAGCGAGAACTGAATGATACTCTTGGTCTCGAGCAGCAGGAAGGCTGCCCCCATCAGCAGAAAAGGACCGTTGGATCCGATCGCTTTGACCTTTGCCTCCCCGGTCAATGCCACTCCGAGCAAACTGAGCCCGATGAACAGGAGCATGATGAGGCCGTAGAGCTTGGGTAAGGTGCGCTCCTGCATATAGAGGAACGGCCAGTCATCCGTGGCCAATGGTCCCCCGGACATCTCCCGCTCTGGTCCCTCGAGATTCGGCCCGATCGCCAGCGCCGCCAGACCGTCGATGGGGTAGTTCTGGACGATAGGCGGGTGTCCGAAGACCTCCTGGAGCATGTCCGCCAATCGCTCGACGAGCCAGGTCTTTCGGTAATAGTTGTAGAGGATCAACGCACCGTCTTCTTCGAGGAGTTCGGCTGCTTGTTGGAAGGACTCGAGGGTGAAGAGAAAACTCTCCAGCCGGATGTTGGATAGGTTGGAAAGCGTCGCCAATGAGTCCGGGAGCGCGAAGATGATGAGATCGTATTTGCCTTCAGCCCGCTCCATGAAGGCCCGACCGTCGTTGATGTGCGGTGTTACTCGGCTGTCCGCATAGGGCTGCTCAGGGTGAAAGTAGATGCCTACCGCTTGAATGCGCGGGTCGATTTCGACCGCATCCAGGTGTGAGACTCCGTAGTGTAGGGCGTAGCTCAAATCACTGCCTGAGCCGGCGCCGATCACGAGGACCTCCTCGTACATGTCGCGACCCATTCGATCGAGCAGATCGGTATAGGGAAAGTCGTATATCTCCTCTTTGGTGCCGACCCGTTGCATGCTCTGGTGGCCGATCCCGTTGGCCAGGACCTCGTGATAGTCGATATCGGGGGAGTGGTTTACGTCGATTCGCTGATAGGGCGACCACTGGCTGTAGTCGACCTGGGGAGCGGCAATCGTGATAAAGACGAGAACTCCGGCCCCCATGATGGCGCAGTTGAGTCTGGCTGCGCGCTCCGAGAGGAGGAAGAAGCCGACCGCGCTGACGGTGAACCACTGAAGCGGTGTGCCCCCAAGGTACGAATGAGCCGTAAACACCGCGATACCCGTCAAACTACCGGCAATATCAATGGAGTACGCAGTGAGCGGCTTGTAGTGCTTGAACTGACGGCCCGCCTCCTGGGCGATGCCCGCAAAAACCAGGGCGGTCAGCAGAAAGATGAGGACGAGGGCCAACCATAGCGGAATGACCAGGGTCGCCCCCTCGTGGCCGAAGAACAATTGACCGAGATTGTCCCGCAGCTCGGTGACGTCGATGCGAGTGGCGATCGTGAATCCGATCAGAAGCAGCAACACCTGTGGGACCAGTCTGAAGAGCGACCACTTGCGGCGTGCCAAAAGGAACCCCATTCCGATCCCAAAGAAAGCCGCGATCAGAATGAAATTCGAGAAGTAACCGAGATACAAGACGTTGGCGGCGAGGAACCGAATCAGAGCCAACTCAACGTACAAAGTCAGGAAGACCAGGGCGAAGAGACGAACACCAGGCCGGTGCTTTTTCAAAAAAGCGTTCATCAGTACTCAAACGAGGCTGCGAAAGCGGATGGCGTGATGGCTCTCAGTAGCCCTTGCGCCACGTGATGTCAATGGTGGAGCAGCCCGTTTCGGCTGCCCCACACACCACCCAGTGCCTTTTCTGGCGCTGTCCGAGACCAACTTTGCGGACTAGGTGCGGGTCTAGAACCGATACGTTTTTCTTTGGTGGATACTTCTCCGCTCCTGTTGAATACCGCGCCGAATAGGCGTAGATTTTAGGTGGTATCGCCAGGAGGTCCAGGATGACACATCAGGCGAACATTGAACGACGCGCACGGGCGATCGTCGACACAATCATCTCAGCAGAACGTATCAATGACAGTTGGGAACGCATCGTTGCTCCCCCTCCCTATCCGCGCCAGGAGCTGATCACCCAGCTCGTGGAGTGTGGGCACGTCGGTCTCAACGTGTTGTTGAAGGTCCTTCGAACCGGTGATGGCCTCGCTCAACGCGAAGCCTCCCACCTGATTGATTGGATGGAACAGAGTAACCCGGCCCAAGTGATCCAGGCGCTGCAGATAGCCGCGGGCAAACCCGGTAAGGGACAATTCTCAGCCGCGATGGCTCTCGCCAAGCGTGACTCGAGTCTGGCTGTTGCCGCCGGCTTGCATTTGGACCCGAACACACGGCGGGGGGTATTGGCCGCAATGCGGGACCGGCCGCAGCGAATGAAAGCGCTTCAGGTTCTTTACACGAGCCATGATCACCGCGCTCTCATCGATGCACTGGACGCCACCAACCCTGAACTCCTCGACGTCCCATCCATCCGCGCTCTGGTCATCAGTTTGCTCAAGCACGAGTCACTCGGCATTGCCCACAGGGCCGGTCACCTCCTTTGTAGCGGCTTTGGGAATGCACCCGAGGTGTTCATCAACCTGGCCTGTAAACGCATCGAGCTGGTGAACAGGCCGATCGCCAAACAAATCGCTGAGCGTGGCCACGCCGCGAAGTTGATAGAGCC
The DNA here is from genome assembly GCA_964503485.1 of uncultured Bradymonadales bacterium. Lineage (GTDB taxonomy): Bacteria > Myxococcota_A > Bradymonadia > JAFGEP01 > JAFGEP01 > CAZDBH01. The sequence continues at coordinate 10,710 of CAZDBH010000122.1, forward strand.
CCTCGCTAGTCGACTTCCAGGCAGCATGGGACCCACCGAGGAACCGATTGTCAGAGCGCTCCTCACGCTGCTGCGCGGCCAAAAGGCGGGTCGCCACAGGCTTCGTCCCGAAGACCGTGAGCTGCTGGTCACTCGACTGTCCCCCGCCCTAGCCGAGGAACCCAAGCGCCCCCAAGCCTGGCAGATACTCAAACAGCTGATCGATATCTCGGGGTTCGTGGGCGATGCCAGGCTGGTGAAGCCATTGGTCGCCATTCTCAGTTGGGAGGGAGGCCACGGAAGGGCGCTGCGAGAGGAAATCACAACCGCGTTGGCGAACTATCCGCTAGTCGCTGAGGCTGCACTCACTCGGGTGACCAAAGCGGCCAAGACCCCAGCAGATGTGAGGGCTCTCGCCGTCGAGGTGCTAGCGAAGATAGAAAACCAGACTGGCGGGGACGAGGCACAACACCCCGGAATCTATATCGTTCCAACGAGTTAGCGTTTTGGCTTCTACGCTGTATTTATCTCAGCCTTGCCAATTGTGCGCTCTTGTCGTTCACTGTTGTGCATGCGCCGCGACCTGCCTACGTCCGTTCGCTTCCTTATCCTCCTTTTGGCGATCTTGATGGCCATGATGGCTTCCTGTGTTTCGACCGATCCAAAAGTGGTGGATAACGAAGGTGGCGACGCCAGCGCCGGAGACAGAGGCCGACGTTCACCAATCGGACCCGCAGATTCGGTGAGACCCGACGCCCGCGACGGCGGTTCAGATATTCCCATCGACGCCATCGTACCGCCCAGCTGCAACGGGGGTCCGTGTACGTGCACGCCTGAAACCGCAGAGGAGACCTGTTCTGGCCTACCCTGTGTCGACGGCTACTGCTGTGCTGAAGCGTGCGATGGCCCTTGTACGTCGTGTAGCCTACCCGGCCACGAGGGCATCTGCTTCCCGTACTCGGTGGGCAACGATCCCGAAGACGATTGTCCGACGGAATCAGCCGCTAGCTGTGGCACGACCGGTGCCTGCGACGGAGCGGGACAGTGCGCGTTTTACGAGACTCACATCAGCTGCAACGACGGGTTGAGTTGCAGTTCTACTGACCGATGCGACGGCCTTGGCGAGTGCCGCGGCGACCTTCCAGAGGGCTGTGAGCTGGGCGATGGAAACCAGTGCTGTATCGGAACCTGTCTAGACTCGGGCAGCTGCGCCTCTGAAGCCGGAATCTGCCCTGACGTCTGCGGCGAGACCAGTCTCACTATTGGCGGAACCTGCGCCGGCTGCGGAAGCGGTGGGGCGGTGGGGCTGTGTGAGGGCGGAGGCACCTACCGCTGCGACGCAGATGAACATAGCCTGTGCCAGGAAATCGAATGCGACGGGCTCACCTATTGGTGCGGAAATGTCGCGGGTGAGTGGGCTTGGCAGCGGGACGTGGTCTGTGATGACGACAACCTCTGCACCTACGGCGACAGATGCACTGCTGGACAATGCGCTGGCACCACCCTGGACTGTACCGACACCACCTGCGCCGATCGCGAGTGCAACGGGAGCGAGGTCTGCACAATGACGCCGAAATCGGGCGACTGTGAGGATGGAGACCTCTGTACTTACGGCGACACTTGCGAAGCTGGCGAATGCGCCTCTGGAACATCAATCACATGTGATGACTCACCCTGCATCAGCCGTGTTTGCGCTGGGACCGAAACCTGCAGCGAAACCATTCTCGACGGAGCGGACTGCGAGGATGGCAACGCCTGTACCTATGGCGAAACCTGCGACGGTGAGGTCTGTGGCTCCGGCACCACTGTGAATTGTGATGGCCTAGACACCACCTGCCTAGCCTACAGCTGCGATGGAACGGCCACCTGCGCAGCCACAGCCCAGAACATCGGCGGAGAGTGTAACGACGGCGACCCCGACACCGACTTTGACGAGTGCCAGCCGAGCGGTGTCTGCCTCGGAACCGATGGCTGCCCCCCACCGGTCGAATCCTGCACTACCGGATCGCAGAATCGACGAGGTTGCGGCGGAGCGCGGACGATTGGCCGAGTCAGCGCGGCCGCGGGCATCCTGTTTCGAGACAACACCTGCGGAGCCAGAGACGATTTCGAGGACAGCTCCGGCTGTTGGGACGCCAACAACGACCACAGCTATCGACTCTACATGCGCCAGGGTGAGAGTGTGTCGATTCGATACGAGACCGACGATCCGTGTGCGTTCAGTGAATCGTCCTGGTACGGCACACTCAAGATCTTCGAGACGGCAGGCTGCGACGCTACAGGTTGCACCAGCAAAGTCTACTGCGACTACAACGAACGCGACCAATCGACCACCTACGTCGCAGTGAGAGACGGGTGGATCATCATCGTGGCAGACGGCTCCAGCGCCTTCGACGACGAAGGAGACTACGACCTGACTGTCAATCTCACTTGCCATGACGCGGACTGCGAATGCCCCTGAGCCGAGCGTGTTTCTGGATTTCTTCGTTTCGGGTTGGGACAATGGCGGGGCTGTCTTTTCAATTCGGTGTGGCCACCTGTGAGTTCCATGAGCAAGTCGAAGTCGATCAACAAGCGCGCCCGGCGCGTTGCACGCCGAGTCGCAATGGCGGCCGAAAACGCGTTGGAGTTGGTACGGGCCGGACGACTGTCGTCTCCGTATAGTGCACCCTTCGAGATCGTGCGCGAAGACGAGATTCATAGGTTGCGTCGTTATCGCTCCGACGAAGAAGTCGCTGCCGATCCGATCAAGGAGGCGCTCATCTTCGTGCCCCCGCTCATGGTGGCCTCCGAGATCTACGATATGGCTCCCGAGATTAGCGCCTGCGCGACACTGGTTGGTCTGGGCGTCGATGTGTGGCTCGTCGACTTCGGCAAACCCGAAATCGAAGCGGGAGGCATGAGCCGAACCCTGGACGACCACGTGCGAGCTGTGTGCGAAGCAGTCGATCTCGTCAAGGAAGAGACTGGCTCAGATGTCCATCTCGCTGGGTACTCCCAAGGCGGAATGTTCGTTTACCAAGCGGCTGCGTATCGTCACTCCGACGGCATCGCCTCGCTCATCACTTTTGGTAGCCCGGTCGACATCCACCGGAACCTCCCCGGCGTCAATAGCGCCGTCGTCGAGCGGGGCGTCACCGCACTCCGAGCCGTCATCTCAGGACCACTGAGTCGAATCGACGGCCTGCCCGGTACGTTGACGAGTACTGGATTCAAACTGCTCAGTATGAAGAAGGAGCTGCGCCAGCTCGCCGACTTCGTGAGCAAACTCCACGATCGGCAGGCCCTCGAAAAACGCGAGACGAAGCGCCTCTTTCTCGGCGGCCAAGGGTTCGTCGCCTGGCCCGGGCCCGCGCTTCGCTCCTTCATCGATGAAATGGTCGTCAACAACCGCATGAGTCAGGGTGGCTTCGTGATTGACGGCAAAACGCTCTCCCTCGCCGACATTACGTGCCCAATCCTCTACTTCGTAGGCAAGCGCGACGACATGGCCCGCCCCGCCGCTGTGCGTGCCATCAAGAAGGCCGCGCCCAACGCCGAGAGCCACGAGGTGCTTCTCAAGGCGGGTCACTTCGGACTGGTCGTCGGTTCGACCGCGATGGCAATAAGCTGGCCGACAATCGCCGAGTGGATGCGTTGGCGTGCCGATTCGGGGCCACGTCCCACGGCTATCGCGCAACCGACGCCAAAGGTAGACGAGAACTTCGAAGACCCGGATGTGGACTTCGATTTCGAATTCGACCTCGAGCTCTTCGTCGATGTCTTCACCAACTGGCTGACCACTGCCTGGGACCGCATCGGCGACGCGGGTCGCGAGTTAGTCAATACTGCGGACAATCTGCGTTGGCAGGTTCCCCGTCTGCGCCGACTGAGGAACATTCAACCCAACACACAGTTCAGCGCCGGCAGGGTCCTTGCGGAGCAGGCTCGTTCGAACCCCGAGCGGACCTTCTTTCTGTGGAAGGGGCGAGCGTTTTCCTACGCAGAAGCTGACCGCCGAGTCGACGCGATCGTCCGGGGCCTTGTTGTCTCGGGCGTGCGAAAAGGGGAGCACGTAGGCGTCCTCATGAAGGGCCGACCCACTTATCTGAGCATCGTCGCCGCCCTCAGCCGAGTGGGCGCGGTAGCCGTTCTACTCAACCCGGACACACCGCAGAAGCTGCTGGAGCGGGCCCTCGACCTCGCTGCAGTCGAACATCTCATCGCCGATCCCGAAAATGCCGCCCGAGCCCTAGCCAGTTTCTCTGGCGTTACCCTGGTTTTAGGCGGGGCTGGACGATCGCGAGAACTTCCAGATGGTGTGGTTGATATGGAGGCGATCGACCCCACCTCGGTCGAGTTGCCCCAGTGGTATTCTCCCAATCCGGGACGAGCCACCGACTTGGCGATGATCGTATTGACCGCCGGCCGCTCGGGAGAGCAGCGGGCCGCTCGGATCTCCAACCGGCGCGGGGCGTTCGGTGCCTACGGGGCGGCCGCGGCCGCCACACTAACCCCCAAGGACACCGTCTATTGTGGTGTCCCGCTCCACCACGCTGCCGGCACACTGGTGACAACTGGAGCCGCTCTGGTTGGCGGATCCCGCTTGGCCATTGGCGCACCGTTCACCCCTGAGGTCTTTTGGGACGAAGCCCGACGCTACGGTACGACCGTGGCCTTCTACGCCGGTGCCATGGTCCGAGAATTGGTCAATGCGCCCTACGCGCCCGGCGAAAACCGGCATTCGATCCGTCTCTTCGCGGGAAGCGGCCTGCGCGCCGATGCCTGGGAACGACTCGTCGACCGATTCGGCCCGGTCGGCGTGCTCGAATTCTTCGCATCGACCGAAGGGACGGTCGTGCTTGCCAACGCCTCTGGCGAGAAGATGGGTGCCGTCGGACGTGCCTTGCCGGGCAGCGCCGAGGTCGCGCTAGTTGCCTACGACTTCGAGGCTGAGGATTACATCTACGACAGTGACGGTTGGTACGTGCAGTGCGCTGACGACCAGATGGGCGTGTTGATCGCAAGGGTGGGTTCGAGCCGCCACGTCGCAGGCAACCGCATCCGACACGGTGTCTTCGAACCCGATGACAGCTGGTTCTTCACTGGCGATCTACTCCGGCGCGACGCCGACGGTGATCACTGGTTCATCGACCGCCTAGCCAACCTCATCCGAACGAAGAAGGGCCCCGTATCGACTGTACAGATCGAGGGCGCACTCTACCGGGCACCAAACATCGCTCTGGCCGTCGCCTACGGCGTGACCCTTCCCGGCGAAACCGAACAAACACCGGTCGCGACAGTCAAACTGATCAGTGGCACAGATGTCGACGCAGACATCCTCCTCGAGTTGGTCGACACCCACCTCGACGAACACGCTCGGCCCAAGTTCATCCGAGTAGCCAAAAAGGTGCCCATGACCGACGGGTTTCGCGCCCTCAAGACCCCACTGCGCAAGGCAGGAATCAAGAAGAAGGCGCGCGGTGTCAAAGTCCTGCGGTACGAGGACCAGTACCGCTCATAGAGGTCCGAACTCCATAGCTTGGGGTGGTCATGGTTCAACCCCGATCCCAGTCAATCGTCCATGTTGAGCTCTTGCCCTCTGGCGGGGATGTCGCGATGTGGAATTCGTGCGGTCCAGACTCATCCGACAACAGCCGCGACCGCCCCCCTTCGCAGACCATGGCACACGGCTTGCGATTACCCTGGTAAGGGCGGCAGCACAACCGCAGAGAGAGGATCACGATGAAGAAAGAGAAGAATGGCAATGGGCTTGGATTTCAGCGGCTTCGTTTGTGCTTTGCCCTTGGGGCGCTGGCAACGATTTGTGCCTTGGCATCGGGCTGTGTGGAACCAGGTCCGGACAACAATAGAACCGGTCTGCTCGCGCTCGACTTTCAGTTCGAGTACCAGCTGAATGAGATTGGTCAGATGGCGGCTGAAGAAAATGTCGTGGGTCTGGCGTCAGATGGGGCCACGCTCTGGGTTGCCTACCGCGATGAAGTAGGCGGATTCTATGATCCAGATGTCGTGCGACTGGTTCAGTACGATCGCGACAGCTTGGCCCCACTGGCAGAATTCCGCTACGACGACGAGTATATCGCGCCGACCGGCCTGGCCTTCGACGGCGAATCATTGTGGCTGAACTATGCCGCAATCACCCATTCGGCGTTTGTGAAGCAGATCGATCCAGCAGACGGAACGGTCCTTCGACAGTTCGTTACCTATGAGGGAGCGCACGGACTCGACTTCGACGGCAGCAACCTGCTCGTCAGTGATATCTGGAACCGTGTGCACGTCGTCGATCGCAACACCGGCGGCCTGGTTGCCAACATCGACACCCCGTTTGAAGACAGCACGGTTCGCGGGCTGGCGTACCACAAGGGCAACATCTGGTTGGTCAGCCAAGCTTCCAACCTGATCGTCGTCATGAATGCGGAGGGTGGAATCGTGGCACGAGTGCCCATGGCGAACCTCGATCCCGAGTGGAATTACGCCTGGGACCTCTACATGACATCCCTTGGGAACGAACTCGTATTCGTAAAGAACGGACACATCACATTCTACGAGATTGACCGAATCATCGAGCTGGATTCGACACCGCTGTAGTGGCCGTGGCCAATCGTGAGCTCGGATTCTCGATTCTAGAGGGAACTAGACTCGGGCTCTGGAACTAGAACAGCTCGAACGCGTAGACCTTGTCTGCGTTTGGAGAGCCCACGAAGACCTGCCACTCGCTAACCTCGACCGCAAAGCCGAATTCCGGTGAATCAACACCGTCAGGCAGTTCGGGAGACAGGTTTTCCCAGTCGTCCGCAGTCACACGACCGTAGACTGAGATATGGTTCTCGCCGCCGATCGCCAATAAACCGTCTCTCATTGCGACCGCGCGGCCGAACTGTTCCACACCCGGGGGTGCAGCGAGTGTATGGGAAGGCTCCCACTGTGATCTGCCGATGTCCAGTTCGTATAGATAAACCACGCCAGTACCGGCACCAGCCGCTGGAGCCCCCACGGCAAGAATATGGTCACCGGGGCCCCGCTCGTCGGGCACATCGAGCGCTACATCATGCCCGAATCTGCGGCCGGCGACAGGTGCCATGATGTCGGCGCCATCTGTCTCGATGGTCTCCCCTGCGGTGCGCAGATAGACGACGACCGACCCCGTCTCAACCTCTTCGACTTCGAAGGTGGGCGATCCGACCGCGATCCGGTCTCCACTGCAATCCACAGCAAAGCCGAACTCTGCACCTTCTGGCGGACCCAACAGGGGTTGAATATGGGTAGCTGGTGGAACGCCGGTATCGACGTTCCAGACTTCGACCTCGTTGGACGGTGGTGCCCCGATCGCTAGATTGCGCCGGAAGGTCGAGAGGCTGTGTCCCAACTCCACCGTGCTCGGTTCGTCCTCGAACAGCGCACTGGCCGGTTGCCATTCGCCCCGTGTGCCGTCGACAAGATAGGCCTGACCCTGCCCAGTCCCGGGCCAAGTCACACCGGGTGCGCCCACAAAGGCCGTCTCTTTGAAGATCGTGACCGAATACCCAAACAGCGCACCGGCATTGATCGACGGCGAGTCCCTGTGGACTTGCCTCCACTCGTCGCGCGTCTCCCCGAATACGACGATCGAGCCGATTGACCGATCCTCGGGCGCTCCGACGATCAACATGGCGGCCGATGGCGGCGAAACGCTTTCGGGGGAGTAGGCGAGTGAACTTCCAAATCTCGAACCTACGACCAGTGTCGAGGTCAATTCGGTCCATTCGCCGTCGACGAGATCGAAGTCGTCACCAAAGTCGATGTCGGGATCGATCCACGGGTCCTCGAGCCAATCCTCATCGACTGCGCTGTCCGGCTCCTCGGGTGGGATATCGCCAGGAGTATCTGCCTGATCGGTCGTATCCGACGTTTCTAACGGCGGATCACCGGCGGTGTCGGCGGTGTCGCCCTGGTCGTCTGTGCCGTCCACCGAGTCCGTTGCTTGGTCCTCGACCACGTCACTCTCGTCAGACAGGTCCGACACCGGCTGATCGGCCGCTACATCGGTATCCCCAACACCATGTGTGAGGACCCGCCGAATGCCAACGGCGTCTAGGCAACCAACCCAGAGTAACGCCACGGTGACCGCAATCGACACCATTCGCATCCCCGACCAGACGGCCCTGTCGTTCGAACTGGATCCCGACAACTTC
>CAZDBH010000123.1:0-5125 GCA_964503485.1 uncultured Bradymonadales bacterium
AGGCGAGCAAGACCCACGTCCAGCCGTCGGACGTTGGCCAGGCCGACAGTCCCATGGTCGGGTTTTCCAAGCCCAGCCAGATACCGAGAAGCTCGAGTCCGAAGCCCACAATAGCGACTGGGAGCAGCGGGAGACCCTTCTTGTAGATGAGATACCCGGCTCCCAGAGCAATCAGCATGAGCAAGCCAGAGGGCAGCACAGCCTGTGGATAGCCCGCCTGCCCGGGCGAAAGTTCGACCGAGAAGAGCTTCGCAATGACAAAGACAAACACACCCATCGCGAGCGAGATGCCGAAGAAGATGATCAGGTGAAAGAGGACGCCAGCGCGTTGGCTGATCACACCCTGCGCCACGGTCCCGACCGATTGCCCACGAGCCCGCACTGAGACGACCAGAGCGGAAAAGTCGTGGACACAGCCGATCAGTATCGATCCAAAGACGACCCACAAAAGGGCAGGGGCCCAGCCCCAGATAACGGCCACAGCCGGACCGAGCATGGGTGCCAGTCCCGTGATACTGGCGAAGTGGTGCCCGAAAAGGACCGGGGGCTTGGTTGGGACGTAGTCGACTCCGTCCTGTAGCGCGTGGGCGGGGGTCTGCCGGGAGTTGTCCAGCCGAAATACCTTCTCAGCGAGGTATTTAGAGTAGAAACGGTAGGCCAGGAAATAGATCGCAAAGGCCGCAAGCGCAGCAATCGCCGGACTCATGTACCCTCCCAAATGTCGCCAACTGAAGCGAAGTTACCGTAAATCATCGCTATGCCATTGACCAGAAGCGAGCAAACTCTTGACCGGGGGGGCAGATGAGCGGAGAACGTTCCCCTATCCCGAGGAGGCGGAATGCAAATCGACTTCAAACAGGACGACGCACTGCTCGTCATTGACGTACAGAACGACTTTCTACCCGGGGGCGCCCTCGCCGTGCCTAGCGGCGATGAGGTCATTCACCCGATAAACCAATACGCTGAGCGCATGGTCGCAGCCGGCGGCGGCGTGTGGGCTACACGGGATTGGCATCCCGCAGATCACTGTTCGTTCACTGAAAACGGTGGGATTTGGCCCCCCCATTGCGTTCAGGCTACTTCGGGTGCCGAATTCTCCGAGTCACTGAGCTTGCCCGACGGCAGTGTGATCGTCTCGAAGGCCACAGAGCAGGACGTCGATCACTACTCGGGTTTCGGTGGCACCGATCTCCACGAACAGCTGCAAGGGAAGGGGGTCGAGAGAGTGTTCGTAGCCGGACTTGCGACCGACTACTGTGTACTCAACACGGTCAAGGACGCCCTCGAACTCGGCTATCAGACGTTCGTACTTCTCGAGGGTATTCGAGCTGTCGACGTCAACCAAGGCGACGGGCAGAAAGCAATCGACGAGATGATTGAATTGGGCGCCACTGCGGTTCGTCTCTAGACCCGGACACATCCCGGAGATTTCACCAGAATCCTCGTTCGATGCGCCCAACCGGTAGATCAAGTTGTACGCTCTGTGATGATGACGTATAGGGAGGGGGTTGAATGGCGCTTCTGGAGACGAACAAATGAATTTCACTGCTAGCCGAACACCTGCCACGCGAACCTTGGTACCCCTGTTGGTGGCGGTGGGCATGTTCTGCGGTCCATCGATCGCGGCCGCGTCGCAGGTTCCTGCAATCAGCCGAATCTTTGTGTCCAACAACCCTGACGATTGGAGTGCCACCGGCCAACCAACAATCGATACCAGTGCACCCGCCACGGTTTTCGTGGTCTTCGGGACATCAGGCCATTCCGGATTCACTTTTCAGGGGCAGTGCGTATTCAATCTAGCTGCGACCCGAGGCGAGCTCTTCAGGATTTCGATTCCGCCTATCGCGGTAAATCCAGGCCAGGATATGGTCCGCTCCGATGTGTTCTCAGGCAGTTGGCCGAATGCCGCGGTGGAGATCACCTGCGTGGCAGACCACAACGCAGCATGGGCCGGTAGCACCGTGATTGGTCCCGAATCATATGCCTCTGGTCAGGCTTCGGGAGGCAACTCCGGGACGACCGCCACAAACGGTGGAAAAAACCCACCGCCTACGCAATACGTCGTGCCGACGCCCGTACCGGTCCCAGTCCCAGTCCCTGTTCCGGCCTATCCGCCGACTACGGTGTATCCGCCGACGACCGTTCAGGTGCCTGCGATTCAGGTACCGACTGTGGTCATCGAGCCGGAGCCATACATACCGCCCGATTGCCGAGGGACCCTGCTCCAAATGGGCCACTCAGCGTCGCAACTCATGTTCTGCGATGACGTGAATCAGGCTTGTGCGGTTACCCTACTCGAGACCGGCAACAGCCCATCCGAGCTGATTTTCTGTGATGTTTCCGACGAGGCTTGCGCGGTCACTCTGCTACAGAATGGCGGGCACCCCTCTGAGTTGATTTTCTGCGACTAGCTGTTGAGGTACGCAATGAATTACGTCGAGAAGATAGAGCATATCGGAATCGCGGTGCGCAGCATTGAGAACGCGTTGCCCATCTATCGAGACTTGCTGGGGCTGGCCTTCGAGGGCGAGGAAGTGGTCGAGCGCGAGGGCGTCAAGGCGGCCTTCTTTCGAATCGGCGAAACCCGACTCGAACTCCTGGAGCCGATCAATGACACAGGGGCGATTGCGCGTTTTCTCGAGAAACGTGGCGAGGGCATTCACCACATCGCATTGCGGGTCAGTGATGTCGAAGCGGCACGAACCCATGCCGAGGGTCAGGGAATCAGACTCCTATCCGACAAACCGCTCGAGGGTGCTCACGGCACGCTCGTGACCTTCCTCCACCCGGGGGATACTGGCAAAGTTCTCTTCGAGATGGTTCAGCCGAAACCCTAACCGGCGTTAGGGGCAAGAATATTCGTACAGAATATGGGCTTCATACACGTGGTCCGAACCGGCGTCTTCGAGGATTGAGGTCAGATTGCCGTCCTCCGAGTACTCGTAGCTGACCATGATGTCGACGGTGCCGTCATTATCCATGTCTTTCGAGGTCGCAAGCAATCGGTCTCCCTCCCATAGGTGGACCAAGCGTTGATCGGCTACACCGTCGCCGTTTCCGTCCGTTTCTTCGAGTTCGAGCTTGCCCGCCTCGTTGTAGGTGAGCACCTGAACGAATTCAAAGTTCCCGTCAGCCCCGGCATCTTCTCGAAGCACGATTTCGCGGCCCTGCGAATCGTATTCGTGAACCACCATGTAGTCAGATTCACCGTCGTCGTTGAAATCGAAGAGCACCGTAACGGGTTCGCCGCTCTCGTTGTTCGTGTAGCTAATCCGGCGATCAATCGTGCCGTCTGCCCCCAGGTCGGTTTCATCCATGATGCGCTGACCGCTGTCGTCGTGAACGAAGCGGTTTGTAATCTCGAACGAACCATCTGCGCCCACATCCCAGTTCTCGGTGGTTGGGAGACCCTGCGAGTCGAAACCGAAAACTCGAACCTGATCGGTTTCCCCGTTCGCTACGCAAAGTGGGGCTGAGCCACCGACCTCGAAGTCTGGACAGCCGTCTAGCTCGCTCCGCAGCAAGCGTCCGTCGCTCGAGTAGGTATAGGTAAAGACGCGTCGATAGAAGAGGAATTGCCCTTCGTCACCCATGTCGTACAGGCTCGTCACCTCCCGGCACGGGGTGAACCCATCCTGACCCGGAACCGGGACAGGTGACGCAGTCGCAGTTAGGGATACAAAGAAAAGTGGGAGACAGATCAGTCTAGCTTTCATGGCCGACAGACTTCCTGGCCGTACGATTGGCGTCAAGTAGAAACTGCGCCTAGTGGCGACCGTGAGTCGAGTCTACTGTAGAGGCGTTGATGTCATGACTGTGAGAGGTCTTGAGCGCAAACGCGATCAAAGCGATACCGCCGCCCAAATACAGCAAGTGAATCGGTTCGGCGAATTCGATGTTAAAGGTAAACTTCAGGAAATTGATGGTCAGAATCATCAACACAATCTTGCCCAGTACATTCTTGAGTTCGTCCAGCGAACCAAAAATCATCCAATCTGGTCGGACGTCGTCTTGATCCATTGCTGGGTCGAGACGCGATATGAACAGGTCGTAGGTGCCCAAGCCGAAGATGAGTAGGACAATGCCGAGCAGGAAGTCATCTACAGCCATGATGACGTAGATGATCATCTCGTTGAGATCTGCCTGGGGAATGTGTGAGCCGTGCTCGACCACGTTGTGCAAAAAAGACTCGATCAAATGGATCGTCTCGAGCACACCGAGGAACATCACGACCAGAGAGCCCAACAGCAGACCGATTACTCCGAGCATGATTACGAAACGGAAGTTCCAGAGGAAACTCTCGACGAAATCCTCCAACTTGGCGACGAGACCTTTGCGCCGATCCCTTGCCCGGACCTTCTCGTCGGACTCCCCATTCGCCTGCTGTTCTTTCTGTTCCTCGGACATTGACGATGACTCCTAACCCGGCCGGGTGATGTCTCCCAGCGCGGAACCCGGTTCTGCCGCGCCGCTGTTTTTGAGGGATTCTTGCGCCGAAGTCCAGCGCCTTTTTCGACGACGTCCGAGTTAGTAGCTCTCTTTGAGCTGATCGATTGTGATATAGGCGGGCGGGGACTCGTAGTAACCGTCGCTCACGGTAACGAGAACATCGGTGCGGTTGGCGTCCGCCTGCCACGGGATTGTAATCTGGGCTCGATAGCCGCCCGGCCCGAAAGGCTCAACCAGGACCCCATCGAGTCCCCGCAATGGTGTCCAGTCAACGCCGGCGATACACCCGCCTTCATCTGCAAAGCTCGATGAGGCGTCCGCCGTGAACGTGAGCGTTTGTCCCTCAGCCAAGTCTGCGAAGAAGGCCAGGTCGGTTTCGACGTGGTTCGAGCCGCCAAGGATATCGGTGTAGCTCAGATTCACGGTCGGGGGGATATGATCCAAATCGTGCGCCATCTCGACCATATCCCAGGCCAGTTCGAGGGCAAGGGCTGGATCGTATGCGGATTGATGGGCCCCAGGAGCGTGATAGTCATCGGACACCGAGGACTTCAAGACGTACATCAATGTCCCAACGTACGCCCCTTGTTCGAAGAGTCTGTCCTTGAGGTCGGGATGCAGCGCGGCGGATGCCCACATTAGGGTCTGGAGAAGCCGGGAATCTGTTCCAGAGTAG
>CAZDBH010000123.1:5135-14401 GCA_964503485.1 uncultured Bradymonadales bacterium
CCAATCGACAGAAGGTAGTAAGGGCTTAGATACGATAGATAGTCGTTGCCGTCTGCGTAGCTCGCCGTCGCTGGATGAACCAGGAGGAAGTTGCCCTGGTACATCGGTTGGTAGCTGTCGGCACTATAGCCCCAATAGTAGGCCGTCTGAGGCACGGTGGGGACGTAAACCCGGTCGTCGGCGCCCCGATAGGACCACGATTGAACTCCGCTGGTCAGTCTATTGGGCGCAATGTGCGTCTCGAACTGAGTTACCACCGGATTGAGAGGAATCGGCTCGAGAATGGTCAGTTGTGGCATCCCGTACTGGCGCAGCGCCGAGTGGTCGTCATCAAGGCTCTGGTGACGATCGCGGCTCAGGCCGGCGGCGCTCCCTTCAGTGTACCACTGATTCACGATTTCGACCTGTTCTGGCGTGAGCGAATCGTGCCAACGGTCGTGAAAAAGTGGACTCTGCTCCAACTCGCCCGGTGAATCCGTTAATGCAAGCCAGGCCTCAGGGGGTGTGCTTCCCGTGTCGAAACCCCAGCTTTGGTCCTCTCCGAGGTGATTGCCGGCCATGTCGGTCACGTCGCCACTGAGAACGACCCGATAGCTCAGACCGCAGTGCAGCGGCCTGACCGGGCGCAACTCGATGAAGTCTTCTCCGCGATTCTCCTCCACTGAGACACCGTCGATCGAGAGAGCGCCGCGCAGACTGTCGGTGCTCATCGGTTCGTTGAATTCGACTCGAATCAACGTGTTCACGGGTGCTGTCGAGTCCGAGGTCGGGGACCTCAGTGTCAAGTAGGGAGCCGAATCGTCGACATCGGGCTCGATCGCTTCGTCATCGGCAACATCAGCCGATCCGTCGGATGCCAAATCGAACTCCGAGTCGTCCTCGAGGAGGTCACTAGGCGCCAGGTCTACGTTCACATCAGTCGTATCCGGGCTTCCAGCGTCGCGAGATGAATCATCGGGAGCCTCTGATTCATCACTGGCTGCTGCGTCCAGTGGCACATCTGCTACGTCTTGCACCCGTCCATCAGAGACCAGGTCCACCGCTTCCCCATCGTCTTCGTTCGCGTCGTCCGGCTGGATGTTCACGTCGTGGGCAGTGTCACCACCCCGTTCCGCGTCTCCAACCTCGACTGTGTCGCTACGCGTGGCTAGATCCAGGCTGTCTGCAGAGTGAGCGTCCTGCCTGATGGGTACCCCAGAGGTCGGGTTCCCAGGGTTTGGCCCGTCGCACGCAGAACACAAGGCCACCCAAAAAAACAAACAGAGCCGCCGTTTACGGCGCCGAATTTTCCTCAAAACACAGTTTCCTAGGGGACACGGTGGGTTCTGTCCGACAGGATGATTGAAACGGGGTCAATGGTCAATCGGATGTCGTGTTCCAAAAGGCCACGCGGTGCGATAGGGTGCGCGGATGGGCCAATACGGATAGGAATAGACGTGGGATACTTCTCTGGAAAGGTAGCGTTCGTCACCGGCGGAGCCAGCGGAATCGGCCGGGCGCTGGCGCAGCAACTCGCGGCGGACGGCGCAATAGTCACTATTGCCGACATCAATCGGGACCTGCTTGATGAGGTCACCACGGAGCTTGGAGAGAGCGCGACCGGCGTCGTCCTCGACGTTCGAGACTCCGACCAATTTGAGCGAGTCGTAGCTGAATGTGCCGAGCGTGAAGGCCGACTGGATCTCATTTTCAACAACGCAGGAATCATCATAGTTGGTGATACCATCGACACCTCGCTAGACGACTGGAATCGGGTGCTGGATGTCAACGTGCGGGGTGTCGTCAACGGGGTGTTTGCCTCCTATCCCCTGATGGTCCAGCAGGGCTTTGGGCACATCGTGAACACCGCTTCAGTGGCTGGACTTTCCCCCTCCCCAGGTATCGCCTCTTATTGTGCGTCGAAATTCGCAGTCGTGGGGCTCTCGCTGAGTTTGCGCGCTGAGGCCGTCTCGAAAGGAGTTCAGGTCAGTGTTGTCTGTCCCGGCGTGATCAAGACACCAATCATGGAGAATATGGAGGTGCGCAACGTTGGGAAGGAAGATGCGCTCGGCCTAATTCCCGTCAAGCCATACTCCGTGGATTGCTGCGCGCGTGACATTCTAGATGGCGTGCGACGAAACCGAGCCCGCATCATTGTGTCGAAACACGGCAAAGCTCTGGACTTCGCCTACCGGCACGCCCCCACGTTGGTCAACCGCCTCTTGAGCCACGCAGCGAAACGGGCTGACAACTTGCGCGGCTAGCCAACGACCGCTCACGAACTGCCCAACGCAGCTCTGGCCTCCTCTTCGGGGAGTGCGGTAGTCTACCCAGGAAATTCGCAACAAAGGTGCAATATGGGTCCAGTTGAGCAGGCAAGGGTTATCATTCAGGCGTTCGGAGGTAACCCATTCGGTGTCGACCAAGCCGTGCGAGAGCGGGCAGAGGCCATATTGCGCGAGGCAGATCTATCTGGAATCGCGCGAGCCATACTGAAGAAGAACCTCATAATGGCCAAGAGTTTCGTTCTGTCGGTCGGACACCGCCAAGCGTGTCTGTCGGCAGGAGCATCCAAAGGTGTCTTGGGCCCCGGAACCTTCGAACGCAGCATTATGGAACAGCTACCGAGGCGCTCTGAAGAGTACCTTCGAATTGTCGTAGCTGCAGGGCGCTGTCATGCCGCACTCGTCAAGTTGGCCGGGTCTTCCGAATTGCTGTCGACGGTGCGTCACAGGACATGGGCCGCCTGCTTCGGCGACTCTCTCGTGCACGCCCTCGAACTCGAACGAGTCATCCGTGATCATGACGTGCTGATTTTTGGTGAGACGGGAACCGGAAAAGAGCTGGTGGCCCGCGCCATACAGGCTGCAACCCCGGGCCCCAAGAAGGGGGGACCGGCCCCCTCTGCTTCGCTGAACGCCGCTGCGATTCCCGACACGCTGGTCGAGAGCGAACTCTTCGGCCACGTCAAAGGTGCTTTCACGGGAGCTACCGAGACGCGGGTCGGCAGGATTCGCTCTGCAAATGGCGGGTCCTTATTCCTCGACGAGGTGGGGGATCTGCCCAAGACGACGCAGGTTAAACTGCTTCGTGTCATCGAGACGAACGAGGTGTTTCCGCTTGGAACCGAGGGTTCCCACAGGGTGGATGTTCGCTACGTGGCCGCCACCCACAAGGACCTGGAGGCGTTGGCCGAGGAAGGCTCCTTTCGCAGGGACTTGTTCGAGCGCTTGGCGGGCAATGTCATCACAGTGCCGCCCTTGAGAGAGCGTCCCGACGATATGCAAGCGATTGGAGAGCTCTTTATCGCCACCTATCTGGGCACCGGGGCGGCTCAGCGACAGGCGGACGCCGTTCGCAAGTGGCTCAGTTCGTCCGCCGCGCAGTCTCACGATTGGCCGGGAAACGTCAGAGAGCTTCACAATGCCCTCCGCAACCTTCTGCTCGGCCTGCCGCCCGGTATTCGCAGGGGCGGTCCAGCGAGCTCTCCGGACGAGACGCCTCCAGGTATTCGAAATGGTGTAGCGACCATGCGCCAGGTCGAGGACTGGTACATGCGCAAGGTCTTCGAGGATTGCGGCTCAAACTACGCTGGGGCGGCCAAGACCCTGGCGATCGACCGCTCCACCGTGAAGCGACGACTCGGGGCTGCTCGCAAGCGGATGGACAACGACACCTAGGCTTGACGTAGGAGTACCGTGCAACGACAGTACGGCTCCAGAAGCAAGGTGTTCAGGGCAGACATGCCTTTTCGTTCTTTCCCGTTTTCCTTTCCCAACTGTGTGTTATGGTCCGCGCGAAAAGCGGACTTTTTTGAAGTGAGTCATGAGAAAAGGGACCAAGACAATCACATTCGCCGCGTTCGTGGCGTTTTGCATCGGTTTCTCGGCGGGTTGCCAGAAGCACGCTGAGCCGCCGGTGACGCCCACGCAGAATCAGTGGCATCGGATCCAGGAGCACATCCTGACCGACGAACCGACTCCCCAGTTCCCCATGGGTACCATCTTCGGCGACCGAGTCGAGCTGATCGGTTATGACCTCGAACCGTATCCACGCGCCCAAGTTGGCGAGGAATTCACCGTAACTTGGTATTGGCGCGTGCTCGACGACATGGAGGATCGGTGGGAGATCTTCGTCCATCTCGACAGCCAGCATCGCCAGAATCTCGACCACGAAGCAATCTCGAATCTGTACTCGTCCCAGAACTGGGAGGTGGGCCAGATAATTAGGGATCAACAGACGGTGGAGCTGGACGACGAGTTCGGAGATTCCGAGATTACGATGTATCTGGGCTTCTGGCGGCGCTCGGACAACGAACGGTTGAACCCAGAAGTACCGGGTAACGCCGAGCTCGTTCCGGAGCCCGGGACTCATCCACGAGTCCGGTTGGGTACCTTCCAGAGCTACCGGGAGGTCCCGACGCTCGAGGCCCGACAGATCAGCGACCCTCCCACGATGGATGGCCGGCTCAGTGAACGCGCTTGGCGGAGTGCGCCGCGAAGCGACGAGTGGGTTCACCCAAATAGCGGTGAGGAAGTTGACGGACTCCACACCCACAGCCGAGCACTCTGGGATGAGGACGCTTTGTACATCGGAATGTCGGCACGCGACACAGACATTTGGGCGACCATGACCGAACGAGACGAGAGCCTGTGGGAAGAGGAGGTTCTGTCGGTCTACATCGATCCGTTGGCCGATGGACTCAATTACGTTGAGATACAGGTCAATCCGCTGGGCACGGTCTTTGATGCGGTCTTCCCCGAGGCGAGCAATCGCGACCTACCGGCTGGGCGAGCGATTAACCTCGAGGAGATGACGGTGGCCCACTACGTCAACGGAACGGTTGACGACAGAGACCGGCGCGACAATCGATGGAGTGTCGAAATCCGAATCCCATGGACGTCGCTACCCGACTTCGAGGGTCCGGCAGAGGTCGGAACCAGCATCAGCGTCAACTTCTATAGGTACGACCGACCCGCTGAAGGAGCTGCGCTCACCGCCGCTTGGAATCCCGTTCGCCGCGGTACTTTTCACCAGCCCGACAAGTTCGGCGCCATCATATTGGTCGAAGGGCAAGCCCCACGGCCTCGACCCGGCGTTCTCGAGGGAACTGGTACGATTCCCTCGACGATTCAAGGGGCCAGGTCGCCGATTATTCGCAACGTTGGGACTGAGCGTCGGGAAGTCCCGGGCAACGAGTGATTGTGTTCAATCGAACGGGCCGAATTCAGCTCGTTGTTGAGAATCGCGGTTGATAGTGAGAGGCAATTTGGGTATGGTGCCCGCCGCTCGAAGAAGGTAAGTGAGTGTGGGATAAACGTGACCCGCGGACGCAATACATGAACAGATACCAGCGGAGTAGAGGAAGCCGAGTGCTGTTCCTCAGTCTTGCGTGTATTTCACTGATTGGTGGTTGCCAGCTCGTGGGGACCCCCCTGATCGACTTGAGCGACGAAGAGCGCGCCACTATCGAAGATAACCTCTTCGAAGAGGCCCCCGAGATCTCTCACCCGGTCCACGCTACGTATGGAAACGTAATCGAGTTACTCGGCTACGACATTGAACCCGCGGGCGTGATTCGGCCCGGCCAGGCCTTTACGATCTCGGCCTACTATCGTGCGATGGAACCGATCGAGAAGCCCTGGAAGGTCTTTGTACATCTCGATGGATTCTCCAGCTTGGCTCAAACCAATACCCGACAGGGCTTCGACCACGACGCGATCAACAATCTGTATCCGACGTCGATGTGGGAGCCTGGCTACATTGTTCGGGACACCTTCTCTGGCGTCCTTCGAGAGGATTTTGAGAACACCGAAGTCGTTATTCACATTGGCTTTTGGGATCCAACGGCGCGAGAACGAGGAAACCGTCGTCCTCACTGGGCAGCTATGGGTGTTGGCTTCATGGTGGATCGTGTCGCCGAGCGCATGGTTGTTACCAATCCGGGCACTGGCTCGATCCAAGGCGATCAAGAGGGACCACAACTCGCTGTAGGCTCCTTCCGGACCGGTACTGAGGAAGCGCGCCGAATTCAAGCGCCCTCGCTCCAGAACGCCGTTATCACCGTTGATGGGGCGCTCGATGAGGTGGTTTGGCAAGCGGTTCGACGCAGCGATCCATTCGTTTACCACCGTACGGGTCAGCCCGGCGATGACCTGCTGACCGACGTCAGAGTGCTGTGGGACGAGGAGGCGATCTACTTCGGACTGAGCATGCACGACACTGATATCACCGCGACTGCCACGGAGCGCGACGACGAGCTGTGGCACGAGGATTCGGTTGAGATCTTCTTGGACCCGCTCGGAGATGGTCGCGACTACGTGCAAATCATCGTTAACCCATTGGCCACAGTCTTTGATGCCGTTTTCACCTCTCAGAGGGACAGGGACACTGTGGCGGGATCGGCAACCGATTTCGAGGGTCTGGAAGTGGCGCGCAGCATAACGGGAAGCCTCAATGACCCCAGCGCAGTTGACTCGCGGTGGACGGTCGAGGCCCGTCTTCCCTGGGCCGCCTTACCCGGTTTTGATGACGTCCCGCACAACGGGACGACGATCAGTGCAAATTTTGCCAGACACGATTTTCCCGGGGGTACCACATTGGCGTGGAGTCCCGTGACTGGAGCCGATCTGCATCGCACCGCTAACTTCGGTGAGATTCATTTCGTCGACCAACTCCAACAAACGAGTGCCCGCGCCCAGGCACAAAATGACGCTCAACCGGAGCGGATCGATGATGACGACCAAGAGGGTGTGGTGGTACGGTCGTTGGAGGGAATGCAAATTCGTTTGCCCGAACCTGTGGTGCCAAATCGGGTTCGCCCCTTGAGAGAGCGCTTGCAAGCTCAAGAGGAAGCACAGTAAACGATACCTGCTGGAATCGCCTAATCAGAACGGCGTAGGGAGAAGTCACAGAACGATGAAGAGCGACAAGCGAAAACAAAGTCTTTATTTCCCGGAAGAGATGCTTGAGGAAATCAAGCGGGAAGCCAACCGGCAGGACCGATCTCTCTCGTGGATCGTCCAACGCGCTTGGACCATCGCCCGCGACGAGATCCGAAAATTCCCCTCGGTGAATGACGACTACGACGACTAGAGCGAGCTGTTCTCTCTAAAACCAAACGGGGAGCCTTCGCTTTCCCGAGGTACGACGAGCCCCGCCTGGCGTTTAGATGTCGCCCTAAGAGTGGCGTAAGAGCCTGTTGCACACGCATTTGTGTACAGGACCCGCCCCAACTACAATCTGCGACCCGGACGCAAGAATTTTTCGGTGGAGAATCATAATGCGCTTCAGTGACCCCAGACTACTCTTTGTCTTCTGTTCCCTCGTCATCGGCATCGCTGCATGTTCGGGAACGGAGGGAGACGACTCCGATTCGGACAACGACGCAGCAACAGCCGACGTCGTATCCGACGCCGGCGAGGGAGATGGCGACGACGACACCTTTCAGCCGCCGGTGGGCCGCGAGAGTCTCTATGTTGCCTACGTGACCCATACTAGGGGAACGTCTAATCCAGCGGACGAAGTCTGGACGCTCTGGGTCACCGACGAAGATTGCGAATCCGGTACCTGCGACACAACAGAAGTCACCGGCCCCTTCAGCTGCCAGGCTGGCTGCGTGATCAGTCCAGAAATGGATTATCTGCTGTGGGTCGATCCGGATGAGTCACAGACTCTAAAGATCGCCGCCCTCGACTCCAGTTTCGTCGTCAGCGACGACGTGCGAACGGTCGCTCAGAACGTCGATATCTGGCAAGTTGGACCAGACACGGTCGTTTATAGCCGATCGGGTACACTCTACTCACAGCCGCTGGCCGGTGGCAGCGACAACGAAATCGCAGCGTTGGCTTCGCAAGATGGCCGAGGCCTTCCCGGAGGGTTTCACTACGCACCCCAAATCGGCGCGGTGATACTCAGCATCCCGACCTCGCTTTCAGCCATGGACCTTTGGGAGGTGCCCCTAGATAATCCAACCGAATCCAATCGCACGCTGCTCTATCACTTCACTGCAGACGTCGAGCAGACAACCGGTTCTTTCTACCAGAATCAGCAACAAATCTCGGTTTCGCCTGACGGCCAGTACGTCGCAATCTTCACCGAAGCGCTCGACAACTCGAACAGCTGCAGCCCGGCGTCGGCGTCGGATTGCGACGACGAGTATCGCTGTTCCAGCAACTCCAGTCGCTGCGTCAGCGAGCAACTGCTCCTCCACGTTATTAATCGGTCGGCCGTTGACCAGCTCGACACCTCTGGCAGCCCGACTTCGCCGAGCTCCCATCGCTGCACTGAAGACAGTGAGTGTGGTCAGTATCACGAGTGCGACAAGAGCGTGGTCGATGCCGCTGGTCTGGGAGTGTGTGCTCCAGGAAAACTGGTCCTCGGACCCTACGGTAGATTCGCGTGCATGGATACCGCCGCAGCCACCCCATTCCTCGATGCCGGTGAGTACGAGCACGTCAACGCCGGCCCCATGTGGCGTTCTGACAACAACATCATCTTCGTAGGACGCAACAGTTGTGTATCTTCTAGTATCGATGCCACGGATATTGCCGCTGTCGACCTGTCGCTAAACTCGATCGAGACCATCGTCAGTGCGACCGGTGGCAACCACGGCGGACCCGATTGTTACGACGACGTGGAGCTCGACTTCACTCCCGCTGGTTGCAACGTCGAGGTCACGCGAGCATCGATGTCCCCCGGAGGCAATACAATCGTCTTCCTTGCCGGAAGCGTTCGCTCAGAGACTGATAGTGAAGCCTGGTTGGTCGACGCGTTCGGCCGGTCAGGAAAGACCGACATGACCCGAGATATCCAGCTCGAGGTACTCCGCGTTCAGGTCTTCGACCGCTGAGTTCGGCTCTCCCGCCGGTGCCGCAGTTTTCCAAACAGCACAAAACCCATGGGTACCCACAGGTGGATGTAGCGCATCGCCGATGCTACGAACGGCCGCGAGCGGCGCGGTTTGCCGATGAAGCCAGCCTGACTCAAATCGTCACCCTCGCACTCCGGGCCGGAGTCGTCATCGTCGTCATCCGAACTGTCTCCGGTGTCAGGCGAGTCGCCGGCACAGCTCATGTCTTCGGCCCCACTGCTGTCCGAACTGTCTCCAGTGTCAGGCGAGTCGCCGGCACAGCTCATGTCTTCGTCCCCACTGCTGTCCGACCCGCCACCGAAGTCGTCGCCTGCACAGCCACCAGAATCACTGTCAGAGGAACTCGGCTCGTCCCCACCGCACCCATTGTCGTCATCTTCGACGTAGTACGGGTCATCGTAGTATGGGTCGTCGT
>CAZDBH010000123.1:14411-18802 GCA_964503485.1 uncultured Bradymonadales bacterium
AGACCGTCTCGCCTCCGCATCCAGAGCCACTGGACGTGCGGACCGTTCGACGCTCAACCGGAAGTCGCTCCGACGATGATCCGCCGAAGAACACGCCCGACATACTCGTCTGTGCGCCATCCTCCCGCTCGGCGAAATCCAAATGGAACCGCAGATCGAGGTAGTACAGCTCACCGTCCTCCCAAAGGGCCTCACCATCGACCCAGCCCCCCACGATAGTACCCGCAAACACGGTATTCAGATTGAGGTCCCACAGCTCGAGCTGCCCAAAGAGTGCAGGGTCCTCTGCATCGACATAGGACTCGAATCGGGAGGCGCCTAACGGGATATCGACAGTGACCCAGATCTGGCCCGCAACATTGTCGCCATCGGTGCCCCCAACCGCGCGGTCAAACGGTCCGAATTCAGAGAACAGTTCGAGGCTCAGCGATGTCGTCGCGGACTCAGATAGCTGAAATCCAGCCAGGGAGACGTATTCCGACCCAAATTCGCCGGACTCGAGTTCGAAATCCGCGCTCCCTTGGAGTTGGAAAGCCTCACCGGTCGCGGGAAAAGCCAAGAGCAACAACAACGTGACAAAGTGCCGCATGATACCTCCTAGAAATAGAAGGTTAGAGAGGCTGTGGCGTCGTAGTGCCCCGCCTCGGAATCAAATCCGACCAACCAGCCCCGCCCACCATCACTGTCGAAGTGATCGAAGGCAGCTGTCGCCGAGAAGCGGATCCCGGCGCTCAACAGCTCGAACGGACGGAACTGGATCCCACCCGCGAAGCGAACACCTCCGTCGAGTTCAGATGAGTCTTGAATCGCCGTTCTATCTCCCACGAAACTGGTTCCGGAAATCACGGCGACAGCCTGCAAATCGGCGAATAACCGCAGTTGTGGAATGAAGACCGGAAGCACCAGTCGAGCACCCGCTCCGATGTCGAAAACACTGCGCTCCAGCTCGATGCGCCTGAAGTTCTGGACGTGCTCTCGCACGTAAGCGCCGGAGATGACCTCGACGATGAAGAATACGCGCAATGCCGCTCCCGAAAATCGGCCTCCAACCCCGAGCAGGGCACCTGCCGCGTGTCCGGGCCGCGTAGACTCGGTCGACGACAGGCCGTGCATGAAGCCCACGGACCCTTCCGCGATGAAGTGATTTCCGCCGGCACTCACCTGAGGGACGCCGACGACGGTCAACATGATGATGATTAGTACGGTCCTTGGCCAAGCCACAGCTTCCTCCAACAGTCCATTCCTCAATGGTCGAATAGAGCAAAGGGTGTGCCAGAGGTGCTAGGTGAGGGTGTGCGAGACATTAGCGCGGCGCGAACCCCTCAGGCGGAGTCTAGATTGCGTTGCACTTTTGATACGGTGTGCCGGCCTGGAGCAGCCGCTGTCGTGGCTCGAGCTAGACCTCTTCGTCCAGCCGCCTCTTCAACTCTTCGAGTTCCTGGTCGATGTCCTTTTGGGGTTCCAGAACATCGTTTCGGGCCGTGGGTTTACTCTGGGCTGGCAGGCGGGGAGTCTCTTCCGGGTCCGAGTCATCCGACAGCAGGTTACTGCTCACCAGCCGATATCCGAGATATCCGACGGTGCCTACTGCGCCCACGAGAAGGGCAGTCTTCAGGGCCCAGGCGGCCAGCTTCAGGCCCCAAAAGCCCAGTACGACCGCCAGCAGGACCAACAGGATGTTCTTTATGGTTCCTCCGCCGGAACCACCACCTGACTGACTCATTCGACGTCTCTCAATCCACAGCAACCCATACGGCTGGAAGCCTTCCACGAACTGAGTCAGACGTCAACGCGTACGGTTGGAGCGAGGGGGGCACGATGCCCACTTCGGTGTGTTGCGGAGGAATCGTGCGCCGTACGACGAGCAGGCCGAACTCCGACTCGATGGCTAAGCTCGGCCCAACCAAAAGTGGGGTGTGGGCAGGTTCGAGTTGTTCGGGGTCAGCCGCCATACTTGCGACTTGAGTCGCGAGGTTTATCGAATAGCTGGTGGTTGTCCCTTGAGCATCCCCAGTCGCAATCAGGTTGCCTCGGTCATCGAAACCGAGACGCGACACCTCGAAACTCGCGAGGGACCGGCCGAGGAGGCTGCGAAACTCGACGCGGTTCTTACCATCGAGACCAACCGCGACGAGCGCCACACCGGTGGGCGTATCCTGGAGGTAGGCGACCGAAGTCTCACGGGATGAGACGTGCAAATGATGCCGATTCTCGAAGTGGACAAAGTCGAAGCCAGCGCATGAGGCAAGCCGAGTAAGGGTCCCGTAGTAGTTGGCGCGACTTGGTCGACTCGCAGCCGGTACAGGAGAAAGCGTTAAGTCAACGGCTCGGCCCCGGTAGTGATTCGACGCAGCAGAATGCTCGATCATCGAGTCGTAGGCGTCGGTGATTCGAAGATTCAGTGCCGGGCCACCCCCGATGGGGTCGATCCACTGTTCACGGACCGCGCGAGCGAGCTGTAAAAGCGGTTCTGCTAGCCTCGGATCAACTAGAAAGTCCTCATCCTGGTACTGGGGCGGTTGGTGGTTGCGCTCTTCGTTTTTGAACACGATGAGGTCCGAATCTTCGTAGAAACGCATATCTGCGAGGACAGCAAATGCGGCCTCTCGAGTCATTCTTGCATCGAGTGGTACCTCGCCGACAACCGCAGACTCTGGCCGATTCGGTGTGCGTTCTCCGATCGCGAAAGGGCCACCTTCGCAGCTGGTTTCGCCGGCCACCGGCTGAGCGATCACGAGATACTGTGAGAACATGTCCGTTCTGAACGTGACGGTTCCGTCGTCGCTAGCTCGATTCTCGTCGACGACGAAGAACCCCTCCATTGATCGGTTGTAGGACAGCAGCTGAAGCACAGTGGTTCGAGGGATCTCGCGTTCGATCGGGAGGGTCAGCTCCATCATATCAGTCGTGATTGTGTAGGCGGGCCGCATCTCTACAGCTGCCAGCACGACGCTGGACGGTCGTGGAGAGCGTATCGCCTCTGGAGCGACCGACTCGAACTCGACCAACACCGACTCTTCTAGGCCGGGGATCGCGACTTGGTAGTCTCCGGTTGTCAGTTCCCCTCCAGCAGCCAGAACCTCTTGGCTCACCAACGGTGCCTGAGGCCATGACTCGACAATAGTGGGAACGGGTTCACTCGGCGTGGGCACGGCTTCGCTGGGGATGGCTACGGCCTCGCTCGGCGTCGGAGAACCGTCCACTACAGGCTCCGATTGGGCCTCTGCACCGGGTCCGACAGCTTGCGGCGAAGGCTCTGAAAGATCCGACTCGACGCCTGTCTGTTCACTGTCTGGAAGGGCACCGCCCTCATTGATTTGAACAACGCCCCGTTCGCTGTCGTCTCTGCTACAGCCTGTTGCCAGCAACAGGAGAAAAAGAATCGTGGCAAAACTGTATTTTGTTACATGTCTGAACATCGGGTTCGGTATATAGGTTATCTCACCCCATCATGTGAATGGTCATTCTTGGGGTCGAGGCCTCGAGGAGCCGAAGCACACACGTCTGGGAATAGGTTGTTGCTGAGAACGTTGAACATTATTAGTGGCCTAGCGCTTGTACTTGCGGTGTTGGCGAGCAGCGCACCCGCTCAAGCGCTACCCAGAAACACACGCCAGGTTGCCGAAGGATACTGGGTAGGCGGGGCACCAAACGCGGCCGAGATCGAAGAACTGCACGACCGAGGGGTTCGCGTGATCCTCAGCGCCGTGCGAGTCGCGCCATCAGTTCAGGAAGCGTGCGACAGGCTGAATATCCGTCGGATATCCGTCCGGTTCGGGTCGACTTTTCGCGTTGGCGCCCGGGTGCTGGAGGAAACCAGGGGTATCGACCCCAGCGAACTCTTCATCCATTGCACACACGGCGGTGATCGAGCGGGCTCGATCTTGGCCTATCTACTCGCGGTTCGGCATGGGTGGCCCGCCGATCACGCGATCTTGGCAGTCGCTTTTCCCGGCCGAAACGATCTTCGGCGACTGGTCGAGTTGTTGGAGAGCGAAGGCCTCATCATCACCGCTGAGGAAAATGAGGAGTTCGCGGGCATCTATTCGGGAGCTAGCAACGGTGGTCACGGGGGGCTAAAGGTGCGCGGGGAGTCGTACGTAAATCTCGTAAATACGTTACTGGAGGCGATGGTCACACAAGGGGTGGAACTCCAGGACGAAGTCGTTCAAAATCCCGAACCCTGACAATAGTGTTTCGATACCCTCGGGCTTGACTAGAGTCGCAGGGTGTCTATTTCTACCGTGTCGCCAACTGGCGGCACTGATTCGAGTATCAAGGAGTACGATCTCATGGCAGAGCACGTAATCGAAGTAACAGACGCCAACTTTGACGGCGAAATTATCAATAGTGATGTCCCGGCAGTCGTCGATTTCTGGGCCGAGTGGTGT
>CAZDBH010000124.1:0-18719 GCA_964503485.1 uncultured Bradymonadales bacterium
AAAGGGAGAATGGACGAGGCGAAAGGGAGAAGGGGGGAGGCGGTTCCCATCGCACGGGGATTCGACTAGGCTGGCGGAATCAAATCGATTCGGAGTTGATTGCTTGCCCCGTTCCATCCTACTCGTCGCCCTCGCCGCATCCTTCATCCTCGGGTGCGGAGCTGCGTGCGAGTCGGCACGAGAATCCTTCGATGCCGAATGGCGGGGCCTCAACGCAAGTGCCGGGGCGGGCTCGATCCAAGAAAGCAGCGGATCCTATCACGTCGGTTTGACCCTTTCGCGCGGCATGCTGCACTCGATCGGGATCTCCCTCGATCAGATAATCGAACCCTTCGGCGAGCCACTCACCGCGGAAAACGAGGCGACGGGTAGACGGACTCGGTTCAGGGCTACCGTCCAGACCAGCGTCGCTGAGATCGAACTGCTCCATGGCACTGCCGGCCAGGTCGCACTCCATCTCGACCTGAACGTCGAGGTCGCGATTCGCGCCCGGGGGCGGACCGGACGCCACTATGTACCCGGATCGATCACGCTCGTGGGTACGCTCGTGGTCGGGACCGGGGACAGCGGTGATCCCACCGTGGAAGTGCTTCTGGAGCCGCTCCGGGAGGCAGAACTCACTCTGGGAATGGGGGGGCTTCCCGTGGTGGTTGGCGAGACGTTATCGAGCTACCTGCAGCCGGAGCTTGCTGAGCAGCTGCAAGCCCTCGAGCGAGTAACACTGATCGAATTCCCAACACGCGAGATCGCTGGCCTCAGCGTGGAGTACGCCGTCAAAGGGCTCATCACTTACCCAGAGACAGGCGTCGTATTTGTCGGATTGCTAACCAATCTCAGACCGAGCGGTGGGGCGCGGGTCGAGCCAGAGGTAGATATTGGAGCGACCGGGCTGGCGGTTTCGATTCACCCCGACCTCCCCGCGGCCGCAGCCCGACTGGCCCAGGCCGAACAGGTCATGCCCTATGGACTCGAGAACGACAATGAGGACAGAACGGCGGATTCTTTGGCGCTCCTGGACCGACTTCAATTCCGAGATGACGAATTCTCACTCTACGCCAAAACCTGGGACCTCCGAGTTGGGTACTGCCTACAACGTCCGCTTACCGTGTCCGGTTCTGTGCGCTCGGAATCGGGCAGAGTGCAGATGTTGGCCGCCAATGCTGCCGGTCCACTCGACTCACAACAAGACGCGGCACGCTCATGGCTGAGGTCTTCATTCACGCGCTCCGCGCTAGAGATTACCGAAGAGCTTATCGACTGGCGCTCCATACCGCTGGGCAATGGGACCGAGTTGGCCCTCTCGATCATCGAGATCGGCCTCGAGCCCTGGCGAATAGCCGTTCATTCTGACGTAGATTAGGCGTCAGGTTTCGGCGGGTCGTCTCCAAACCACCCCAAGATCCCCCGCGACCGCCGCGCACCAAGTTGACCGGAGCGCAGACCCGCAGTATAGTGCGGGCCACTCGAGCGCTGCTCGGGTCCCATCCAACCGAAGCGTCGTTTTTGCGGACCTCACGATGAGAGTTGAACATGACTCCGTCGGGCTATTTAGGGTGCCACACTATGCGAAGGCCTAGCCTCCTTTCCGTGCTCGCGTGTCTATTGGCAATACTGACTTTGTTCCCGGTCTATTCAGGCTGCGGAGACGAAGAGGGACAGTACTCTGGCGTCGATCTCGCCGGAATCCGCGTCTTCCCACGGGAAGTCATCTTCTCTCAAATCGCGATCGGCGAGTCCGAGACCCAATCTGTTGTAGTCGAGAACACCGGCGGCGCCGACCTCATCATCTCCGACTACAGCTGGTCGGGAGCGAGCGGCGACTTCGCAATTGAAGGCCTCGACGGATTGACCATTCCGGTAGCCAACGCTGGAAACTTCAACATCATCTACGAGCCGACCGACGAGGCCCTCGACGACGCGGTCCTCACCATCAATAGCAATGCGGGCAGCGCGACAGTCACCGTCTCGAGCCTCGGTCAAGCAGCCCTGCTGCGAACCGATCCGGCAGAGATCGTCTTGGTCAGTGACGCCATCGGAAACGCCGTCGCACAAGACGTTCGGATCTTCAACGCCGGCACCTCGTCAGTAGAGCTACTGGGTGTCTCCCTCGTCACCGGGTCGCCTGACTTCCGCATGGTCGGTATGGGCTTCGAGCTGCCGGTCGACCTCGACGTAAATGGCGCTGTGACCGTCCAGATTATCTACACACCCACAGGCTTTGGCTCCGACGACGCCAACCTCCTGCTGGAACATGATGCCGGCGAAGGCAACACGGTCGTTCCCGTAATCGGTACCCTCCGAACACCACAACTCACGGTCGAACCCGAGTTCGTCGAGTTCGAAGCGGTTCTAATGGATGACACCCGGGTAGAGTCGGCCACGCTGACAAACACCGGCCAGACCACCCTGGAAATCTACGACGTCTATATGGACCACTCCTCGAGCGACGATTTCGCCATCGTGTCCCTCGCCGAGCAGGAGTACGTCCCCGACTCCCTCGAGCAGGTGGACGTGGAGCCGGGTGAGTCAGTGACCCTGGAGCTGTCCTACACTCCGACTGACGGAGGGGCCGACGCCGCAACCGCAGTCATCTTCTCGAACGATCCCGAATTCGGCTTGTTCGAGCTCCCCATGGGGGGCCGCTTGGACGCACCGTTCCTCAGTGTAACCCCCACCACGCTCGGTTTCGGTTCCGTGGCTGGTGGACTGAACCGCGATCTAGGGGTCGTGGTACGGAACGCCGGAACAGGCGTGCTGCAACTCGATGATCCCGTAATCGAGACGGGAACCAATTTCACGCTGACCAATGCCCATCTGTATCCCGACGAGCTTGCCTCAGACGAAGCCTTTGAATTGTCCGTCAGATTCAGCCCAAATGCTGAGGGCAACCTTACAGACGTGTTGGTCATCGCGTCACCCAACGACCCGACCAACTCCCCCGTCAACGTCACGCTCAACGGATTCGGCGCCGGCGAGCCCTACTGCGAACTGGCAACCATTCCAGACACGGTGAACTTCGGCATGGTGCCCAGAGGGTCACGACGAGTGAGCCGTGGCGCGATTCGAAACATCGGGCCAGGTAACTGCCTCATTAGAAGCGTCAGTCTGCAGCCGCCACCATTCGGAGGGCTCGGGCCATTCGGCGAGATATTCTCAGACGCCTTTTCACTCGAGGGAGTCGATCCGCCCGCACCGCTGACTCTGGGACCGGGCGAGCACTTTCTGATCGAAGCCGCCTACACACCAATCTCGTTCACCGCCTTCTCTGAATCACTCGGAGATACGGGCAGCGTCGCTGTCGAAGCATACGACCCGGTATCGGGCGACGAAGTCGAGTGCGGCAGTGTCGCACTATTCAGCTTCGCCGCCGTAGACCGCCTCTGCGGACTCAACCTTCAAGCTCGCTCGGGCGTCGCATCGCTGGCGGCCATCCCCTCGAGCGTCGACTTCGGACTCGTCACCCGCGGCTGCAACAGCCAGGAAGTGCTCGTAAACCTCTACAACACAGGCTCGGCGCCCGTGACGATCACCGACATCGGCCTCGAGAGTTGTACAGCAGAGTTCCGCCTGACTGGCGTGCCCGCCGAGGTATCTGCCGGCGGCCTCGAAGTGCCGAGCGGCAGTCCGCCCATTCCGCTGCGTGTTCGCTACACGCCTGCAGGACTGTTCTCGTCCTCCTGTGACCTGGTCATCACCTCGGACGCCGGTGGCGATACGCGCCTCGTTGTTCCGCTGACAGGCGAGGGCACCAACTTGAGCGAGCAGACCGACCACTTCGAGCAGATCACCGGTCGAAAGGCTGACGTGCTCTTCGTCGTCGACAACTCCGGCTCGATGAGCGAAGAGCAAACAAACCTGGCCGACAACTTCAGTGATTTCATCGACGCCGCGGAGACCTGGGGGACTGACTTCCAGATCGCCGTCATAACCACCGAAGCAGACGACGAATACCGCGGCCGCCTGCCCGGTGAATTCGTCGGCGATCCGCGAATTCTGATTCCGTCTACACCCAGCCTGAACTCCCGATTCACCGACAATGCACTCGTCGGCGACGGCGGTGACGGATCCCGGGAAGCCGGTCTCGACGCTGCTCACCTCGCCTTGAGCGACCCGAACATCAGTGACGTTGCCGTCTGCGATTCAGACTGTGTTGCGCCCTATGCATGCGTCCCCAATGCAGATGGCTCCGAGTCCCGCTGCGGCGGCTACAATCGAAGCTTCCTGCGCGACGATGCCTCCCTGGAAATCGTATTCGTCTCTGACGAACAGGACCAATCGCGCGGAACCGTCGAGTTCTACGTCGACTTCTTTCAGAGCATCAAAGGCGCACGAAACCGAGCGCTCTTCCACGCCAGCGCCATCGTAGGCCCGCGTGGCGGTTGCGAGGGACTGGGCGGCTCGGCCGAGGCTGGCTCTGACTATCTGGACGTCGCCGACGCCACCGGCGGTGTGTCGGGAAGTATCTGCGACGACAACTTCTCAACTCACTTGGCAAACATCGGTAACCGCGCATTTGGACTCCGCGTCCAGTTCTTCCTCAGCCGAATCGCTGACCCCGCCACGATCGAAGTCACCGATCCAGGCGGACGCGACCTCACTGGATGGAGTTTCGACGAGCTCTCCAACTCCATCATCTTCGGCGAAGACTCCGCGCCCACGCCGGGACAGGAATTCGACGTCACGTACACTGCCCGCTGCTTCTAGAGGGTCCGCCGGTCTCAAGCCTCTAGCCTCTAGCCTCCGAAATCGGTTAAACAGGGCTATGGCAGACCACAGCTCCACTTCAGCGATTGTTAAGGCCATTGTTGGCAACGGCCTGGTCGCGATCGCAAAGTTCATCGCGTTCCTGACAAGTCGGTCTGGAGCGATGCTCGCCGAGACGGTGCACAGCGTCGTAGACACCTTGAACCAGTGCCTTCTCCTCATAGGCCAGAAGCGGGCCAATCGCCCGCCGACCGATCGATTTCCTTACGGTTTTGGTCCCGAGGCCAACTTTTGGGGGGTATTGGCAGCGGTTGGGATTCTCATATTCGGTGGCGGTCTTTCGATTCTGCACGCTTTTGAGGCCTTCGCACACCCGCATGTTCCCGACAACCTGCCCTTGGTTTTTGTCGTCTTGGCAATCGGCACGATTATCGAGACCTGGGTTCTGTACTCGATTTTTACGGGCCTCAAACCCACGAAGGGTGATCGAAGCTGGCTGACGCACGTCAAGAAACAGGCGTCAGGAACCATCTTCGTGATAGTCGAAGACGCGGCAGCGGTACTTGGCTGTATCATCGCCGCGATAGCAATCGCGTTGAGTGCAATTACTCACAACGGGCTATTCGACGCTCTAGCTCAGCTCGTGATTGGATTGATGCTATTCGGCGTGGGACTGTTCCTACTGTGGCGGAATAGGGGGGCACTGATCGGGCAGTCGTTGCCCGCAGACAGGATGGCTACAATCCGGGAATTCCTCGAGGGCTTGGACGGTATCGACCGCATCACTGACCTCAAAACCCGCCAACTCACTGCGCATACCTACCAGCTGAAATGCGAAGTTGTCTTCTCGGGGGGCTGGCTCGCACAGCGTCTGATGGAAGAATACGGTGAGAAGCTCGCCTCTGCCTCAGACCCGAAAGCGATTAGGGCCACGCTGGGCAGGTATTCAGACAAGCTCTTTGTCGAGCAAGCCCTTCACGTAGACCGGTTGGAAGCGGAGATCCGAAGTGAGTTTCCGGGTGCCGAGTACATCGATCTCGAACCACACTTGAAAGATATCTAAAGTCTAACCCCTGCAGCCTCGAGGCTCCCAGAGAGCCTCTCTAGTCGGGGATTTGAACCGCTCGAACATCAGCTTCCAGAGCCCAACCCACTCTGCCATCGGACAGTTCGATGTTGACCCAGTCGTCACGCATCTCCTTGATCACGACGATCGAACCAAGAGCTAGGTTGGTGTCCGCCAGAGTCGTGGCGGACCGATCGGGGCCCTCGCGTACACGGGCCTCTTCGCCGACAACCACTCCGGCGTTTGTCGCGCTCTGGGTGAGGGCGGTGCCGATGCGGTAGGTGGTGGCGCCGGCCAAGAGCGCGAATGAGGCGAGAGAAGCCACAAAGAAGGCGTCGCGCCACCCCGATGGTTTCATTCTGCGTCGAAAGAGCAGTAAGCCGAACGCCAGCCAGATCGCGATCAGGATGACGAGCTCGCTCTCTCCCCGCGAGAAACGGTTGAAGAAATCAAGCCATGAGATGGCGCTCGGTTGACCGGTTACGACCTCGCCGCTGGTGCTCTCGGCCCTCACTCGCTCGGCGTACACCCGCATGAGCGCCATTGCTTCCTGGTACACGCTGTCACGCGGCGCCAGGAAATGGGCTTGAATCACGTGGAAGTTCGCCAGGCCGAATTCGCCTGTATGAGCGTAGGACAACCCCAGGTTGTAGTGCAGGCCAGGCGTGTTCGCGCCCGCTTCGAGCGCCTCACGATAGTGCTGGACGGCTCCCTCGTAGTCGGCTTCGGCGATCAGAACGTCCCCAGCTGCGCTGGGGGCCTCTTCTTCCGCCGAAGCCAGAACGGCAGGAACCAGGAAGACCGTCAGGACGATGGCCAGGAGTCTCACTGAAGTCCCTCCAGTGAGTTCAGTAGGTCCTGGCCCCGTTCGGCCAACGAAGCCGTTCCGCCCTCGGCTGCGCCGTAGCGAGCGTTGTCGCACTCCTCGAGAAGCCTAGCGAGCTCGGACGCTGTCGCCTCGTCTGCCCCCAATGCCGACACCGCCGCTTCGGTTTCCTCGAAGGTGAGTGCGAAAGCAGGGATGTCGAAGCGCTCCTTGAGAAAGGTCCGCAAGGCCGAAGCGACTACCCCCGCCTCGTCGTCCTTCTCGCCTTTGATGGTTCGCCGGGCTTTGGATGCTGCAGAGCGCCTGGTCCGCTCGGGCTTTGAGGATTCCCTGCGAGCGGATACGCGGCGGCTCAGCCTTACACCAAAGAAAAACACAGGTGGAATCAGCAGCATGCCCCAAAACAGCGCGCTGTGAATGGCAATCGCGGGCGGTTCATAGGCGCTGTCACGCGCCTCGGGCAAGGCGTCGAGCAGCTGAGTCGTCTCGTCTTCCGCCTCGACCACGGTCAGTACCATGTCGGCGTTGGGGCTGCGGCCAGAGATTGTCACCGTCTTGGCTGCGACCCTGACTGTGCGGTACTCCCCGTCCCAGGGATCGAAAAAGTGGAAAGCCATCGGTCCGATCACCAGTTCGCCTTCCGCTGTGGGGATGAGGTCGTAGCGTGCAGACTTGAACCCGCCCACGAGAAACTCTGTTAGGAGGCGCTGTTCCCGGTTTTCGACTGGGCTCTGGACCTGCGCTTCGCCCTCGAGCACGAGGCTGGGGACGGTTGCGAGGTTGATCATCCCGGCACCTTCGACGCGAAGATTCACCCGAACTGTGTCACCGATTCGCGTGTCATCGTGGTCGATGTCGACCTCGAACGTGTACCGCCCGACGTTGTTCCGGCGGAAGCCGTTGGGGGCGCCGACTGGGAGGTCCAAGACGTTCACAGGAACGGCTATCGATGCCATGGCGACGCGATTTCGGCGCCACTCCGCCTCAGCAGCGAAGGACGGGACCTCGGTGGGGCCGGGCTCGAGCGGAGCGAGAAGGTATCGCGCGACGAGCCGACTCTCGAACGTCTGGGGCGATCGGCCGACCCGACGCGAGCGGAACGTGGTCAGATCGGTTTCGATCGACTGAAACCAGAAGCCTTCGAAAGAGGGCTGATCGGTAGACACAGCACGCCATCTACCAGACCGCGGTATGAACATCTCGTAGTCGACCGCAAAGGGCTGTCCGACGTAGACCTCGGTGGTGGCTGGTGAACCGGTCATGAAGGGCTGATCGGATTGCGCCGTCGACGGCAGATGGGCCTCAGGCTGGCTGAGGGCGGGCAGTGACACGCTGGGATGATCAACCGGCTGACGGTTGGTTCTATTGGTCCGAGCGGGCGGGTTGATTTGAATCTGGATCGGTGACCGTGACGTCGGCTGAGGTGTTCCCGGCGTGTTCAACACGAGGACATCGATTGGGTCCGTATAATACATCTGGCCGGCGAGGTTGATGCCGATGGCCGGGATTCTCAGCTCGCCCGCTCTCTGAGGGCTGAGGACCATCCGCCGGCTGACCGCCGAGTTTCGATTGAACGAACTAGACGAATCAAAGCTGGACACGACACGCCAGTCACTCGAGGTGAGACGTGAGAATTGAACTCGCGTCCGCCCGCTAAAGTTGATCTCAATCGTGAGCTGAACCGTCTGACCTAGGGATACCGACTGGCGGTCGACCGATGCTGAGATTCTGACGTCGACAACTTGCGCCGATGCAGAGCTCGCAGCCGAGACTAGCAACAATGCGATCAGAAGGTTTCGGAGACCGTTGGCTCTCACCATTCCCTGTCCGTTTGTACCGGTGGCAGGTTTTGCAACGCCTGATGGAGCTGCAGGTTTACATCCTCATCGTTCAATGAGTCCAGAAGTTGGCGCAGTCTTTCGTCAGCCGAATCAAACTCTTGAGCCAACTGAGGCTGTTCTTGTTCGTCTTGGCCCTCGTTTGGCTGCGGCTGCTGTTCTTCATCCTGGGGCTCACCATCGTCATCGTTCTCAGCCTCTTGCTCGCCCTCCTGGGGCTCGCCTTCGTCCTCGCCCTCACCATCCTGTGGCTCTGGATTCTCAGATGGCGGGGGGGGATTCGGGGTGGGAAACGAGATGTTGTAAAAGCCCGGATCGCCCGTTACTCGCACGCCATAGTCGCCCTCCGCTTCGGGCTCCTCGATGAAGATCTGTTTGCTGAAGCGGGCTCGCGGTGTTGGTGGACCCAAGGTCCCGGGTGGAGCAGGGGGGTAGCGCGGGGTTTCGGTGGCCGTGCCTGAAGCGATTACTGTCGCTGTTCCAGGGGCTGTGAGTCCAAGGCCCACGATGCGTTCGGGCTCCTCATACTCGACCGCG
This sequence comes from uncultured Bradymonadales bacterium, assembly GCA_964503485.1. Lineage (GTDB taxonomy): Bacteria > Myxococcota_A > Bradymonadia > JAFGEP01 > JAFGEP01 > CAZDBH01. The sequence continues at coordinate 8,972 of CAZDBH010000124.1, forward strand.
AGACTGATGTGCTGGTCTTCGAGCACGGGCAGCAGAAACCAGTCGATATCGTCTGGGCATATCCGCAGGTGCCGGAATGGGGCTTCTGCTGGATCGAGCATCGCTGCCTGCCTCAGGTCATCGTTTTCTTCGTAGTCGTCATCGCCCGCAATACAGGGAGCGAAGCGAAAGAAGCTCAGTTGATAGGGGCCTTCTGTCTGCGAACCGGCGTCTGAGACGCGTACTAGGAAGTCACCGCCCTCCTGAAGCTCGATTTCGCCCAGCTCCAGTATCCCGTCTCGGCCCTCAACGCTCTGGATCGGCGTGTGCTCCCCGACTCGATAGAGCTCCGCTCTCAGACCGATCGAGTGCTCCGGTTCATCCTCGCTGATCTCTTCACCTTCGACGATGCTGGTGGGTGGACCGCCCTGAATGTCGATGAAGACCGAGTCTCCAGCGAAGGCGAAGAAAGAGAACCAGTCGTCGTCGCCAGGGCAGTGGTGAAGTGGCAAATCGCCCTCCTGGAGCGGGCTGGCCGAATGTTGGTTGTCGTTGTCCTCGAGCTCTTCTTCTAGCGCATAGCAGGGCGGCGAGAACGTCATCTCGAGCTCGTACTCGAACTCGAGTCCCAGATGGGCATCGATTTCGATGAACAGGAGGCCATTGGGTGCGCCGCCAGCAGGTATTTGCACGTTCGTAATACTGCGCGACACCTCGAGGGCGTCCATGAGCTGTGGTTCTCCCAGGTCGTCCAAGCCGAGGTCACTGGCGAGTATGGTCTGGGCGTCCCCTTCGTAGATCGTCAATGCAACCGAATCCGACGGAATCTCGAGAGGAAGTTCGGCGCCGCCCGTGTCGTCGCGCAGCCGCGTCAGCTCCAGACTGACCGACACGAAACCACCATCAAGGACATTCGGCAGGACGATCCAGTCGGTGTCACCGCCGCACAGCACGGCGCTGGGTGTGTCCTCTTCTTCTTCGGGGCCCGCTGACGGCGGGGCGGGCATGCCCGGGATCACGGCTGCCGGGGCAGAGGGCCATTCAGCCGCCTCCTCTGGCCGGTCGTTTTCCTCCAACTCGTCCTCGAGCGTCGCGCAGGGAGGAAAAAGCTGGCGCAGAGTCATCTCGAGGTTCCATTTGGCGTCTACATCGTCCGGCCGCAGGTCGAGCGCTTGGCTGAAGCGGTAGCGCGCATCGGTGTAGTTGGCCTCGAGATAGGAGATGTTTCCCAGGTTGAAGTAGGAACGAAAGCGTACTTCTTCATCTTGACTGCCGAGGGCTGCGAGAAGCTTGGAACGCGCTCCATCGAGACGATTGGCCTGAAGCAGAGCGACTCCTTCGACGTAGGAGAGACTCCCCCCGTCAAGTAGGTCCTCTGGTGCGATACTGTCTCTAAAGTCGCGGATTTGTTCGATTCCCTCATCGAATTCACCGCTACCGGTGAGCACAAGACCTTCCTCGACTTCGTCGGATTCATACAAAAACGTATCGGCACAACCTGACAAGAACAGGCCGATGAACAGCGAACTCGATAGCCAGCCGATGTGCGGCGCGCCACGCTTGCGGTCGGAGAGGCCAAAAGCGATGAGCAGCAGCAGGAGCGCTGGGGCAACGAAGACGTAGAAACGGTCTTCCTTCTTCCTGCTCAGAATGGTTTCTAGCTCGGCATCCTCGAGGCGATCGATCTCAGATGAGAGTGCAGCGACAACAGAGCCCTCACCGCCATACGTAATGGCGATGCCGCCACCAGCGCTCGCGATGTCGTCGAGGGCGTCGGGTGCCATTCTCGATATGACCACCTCACCACGATAGCGGAGCGAACCATGTCGGTTGCCCCGGGCGTCGTACTGGGGAATCTCGGACCCGCCCTCGGTTCCCAAGGCGACGGTCATCACTCGGATTCCCCGTTCGCGCGCGAGGGCGGCAGCGTCGGCCGGAACCGTGTCGTGGTCCTCGCCATCGGTGAAGATGACAATAATCTGATCGTGCCCGCGCTCCATTTGCGAGGGCTCTGATTTCTCGTCGCGCCGGCCCTCGAGTAGGTGAATCGATTCGTTGATCGCTCGCCCGATGGCAGTGCCCTGAATTGGGAGGTCTTCTGGGTCCAAGTTCCGCAGAAATCGGCGGATAGCGGTGTAATCCGAGGTTAGTGGGCACTGGGTGAAGGCGATTCCAGCGAAGGCCACCAGCCCGACCCGATCACCGTCGAGCTCGTTCAAGACTCGCTCGATCTCAGTCTTCGCAGCGGCCAGACGGGAGGGCGGAATGTCCTCAGCCAGCATCGAGCGAGAGATGTCCAAGGCAAAGACGACGTCGATTCCCCGTCTCTGCACACGCTGCTCCGCGTCACCCCATTGCGGGCCGGCCAACGCGAATGCGATCAGGGCGAGCGCCACTGAGGCACAACAGAAAGCCGCCACCTCTTGGCGGCCGCTGCGGCTGGCGACCATGGCGGCAAAGAGCTCGGGATCGCCCAGCTCGCGCATCCTGCGGTTCTTCCAGTTCCAATAGAGTGCATAAACCACGACCAACACCGCAGGTATCAACAGCAGTAACAGTCGGTATTTATACTCGAAACTCATTCGACCTCAGCTCCTCAGGGGAACTTCCGTACGACGCCGTACAGAAGGAACAACTCGAATCCCAGAAAGAAAAAACCAGCCCAAACAAACGGATAGAAGACGTCCTCGTTCTGATGTTGAATCATGTCTTCAAAGCGCGTCCGCTCATACGCTTCCAAGATACGTTCGAGAGAGGTTTCCAATTCCTCCCGGTTCTCGGCGCGAAAGAACTCGCCCCCGCTCAAATTTGCGACTTCGGCAAGAAGTTCGGGGTCAACGGGATATTCGCGCTGATCGTAGCGCATACCCATGCCATAAACGCGCTGCTGGGGAACCAGGACGGGACCTTCCCTTCCGACTAGAATCGGGAAGATTTGAATGCCCTGATCGGCGGCCACCTGAGCGGTCGACACGGCGGACATGTTGCCCCCGCGCTCGTCGCCATCGGTAATCAGGATGATGATCTTGCTCTCGCCATCGGAGTCGATCAAGCCGGTAACGGCCTGGCCGAGGGCGTTTCCTATCGCCGTTTCGCTGGCGTCGATGTCGTTCAATTGGAGCCGCTCGAGCAGCCACATGACGGTCTGGTAGTCGACCGTTAGTGGGAACTGAAGAAACGCCTTTCGGGCGAAGATGACCATCCCGACCCGATCAGACCAGGGCTTTTCACTACGCCTCACCACAAAATCTCGAAGCACGTTTTTGGCGATATCGAAACGGCTTGGCGGACTCTCACCGCGTATCTCGTATTGCCGGACCTCGTCATGGGTGAGGTCAATTGCTTGCATGCTGCCAGACATGTCGAGAACCACATAGATGTCGATCCCGTCGACCTCGACATTCTCGACCTTCGCGATTTGCGGCCGACTCAGAGCCAGACAGATCGCCACGATGGCTCCTACCCTGAAGAGGGGGAGCAAGGGCCGAAGGACGTTGCGAAAGGTGCGCGGGCTACCGGCGAAGAGGTCACTTCGTGTGAACGCCATCGTGCCGACAACCTTTCGCCCCACGCGGGTGAAGGCCATGACTGAAAGAGGGACAACCGGCAACAGTGTAAGAAGCAGCCACGGGTAGGCAAACTGAAACTGATCGACGCCAAACAGCCAAGCGATGAGTCCGTAGGGCGAAACATCGAGTGCCCACAACAGCGCAGCCTGCGCTCCGAGAAAGACGAAGATGATGATGGAAAAACGAAGTGTGGATTTCACGTCGTCCCCCCGCCGCTGTCCGGTTTCGACTCGTTGCTGGCGTCCACGTCGCTAGAGGTGTCCTTGTCAGAATCAGCAGCAGGGCTGACCTCTCCTTCAGGGGCGTCCTCTCGAGCGGATTCGGGGCCTTCTTTGGCCTCGACGGCCTCGGTTTGGGGTGAGGCGGGGGTTTCTTCTGCCACCACGGGTGGAGCGGAGTCGGCCTGGCCCACCTCGCTCGCTACCACTACGAGTTTGGTTTCTTCGACTAGCCGGTAGGCCTGGCGCAGTGCTTCGTTCTGGTCAGTCGAGGACGGGGCGTACTTGGCGAATTTAACCAAGTCGCACTCGTATAGCATGTGCGCCAGGAACTCGGGCCCGAGCACAGCGGGGAGCTCGATGCCGGCCATCAGCTGTGTGATCTCTTCGGTGGTCGAATCTAGTCCGTCGAAACCGTATCGATTTCCGAGATACTCTCGAATCGCCCCCGACAGACCCACGTAGTACTCCATGAACAGCCCTTTCTCGAGCAGCTGCGCCTCGCGAAGGGCGTCGAGCTTCTCGAGGGCGATCTCGTGGGCAGGTCTTGGGGGTGGTGGCGGAGGTGGCTCGTACTCCTTGGGCCGCCTGGCGATCAGGAAGCCCATGAAAGCCATCAGCAAGGCACCGCCGCCAATCGCACCGACCCAAGCGAGCGTATAGTCCCGATAGATGACGGCCAGCCCGCCTCGTTCGTCCTTTAACTCCGGATTATTCGAGTTCGCTGTCAGGCTCGTAATCCGCACTTCGCCGCCGGGTAGGTCGCGGTCTCTAACGATTCCGTCGGAGCCCTGCAGCGTCATATTGAAGTGGCCCACGCGGTGGTTCCCGGGGCGCATCGTCTTGAGGCTGAGCGTGAAATGGACGTCGGTGCCGCCGTCCGGGCGCTCAGTTTCCTCACCGTTTCTGTCTACCACCGAAAGATGGCCCGCATCCCGTATATCGATCGAGTCGAAGCGAAACGACGGTGGCAGGGCCATCTCAAACTCAATCGGAACCGTGTCGGCGACGTAGAAAGGGCCCTCGGGAAAAGTCACCTCAACATCGATGTTGTCGATGGCGCGGCTCGGCCCGGGTACCGGTTGGGCGTCGGCGTGGGACGCCACCAGGCAGAAGAGTCCAAGGCTCAGTACAGAGAAACGCACCGTTCAGTACCTGCTCGCCCGAAGTTTGAAATAGGCCGCCAACGGATCGATATAGGGTTGATCCGTCCGCACTTTCACAACATCCATCTTCAGCTTCTTGAAGGTCCGTTCGCGCCCCTTTTGCTTCTTCATCATCGCGCTGCGGAAGTGGTCTCTGACAGCTCGGCTTCCCGTGTCGATGATATCGATCTGCCCTGTCTCGGGATCTTGAAAGTGAGCTAGGCCGATGTTCGGAAGCTTGGCTTCCATGGGATCGGATACCACGATCGGAATCAAATCATGACGGCGGCCGGCGATGCTCAGCGCGTGCTCGTATCCTTCGTCGAGGAAGTCGCTAATGACGAAGATGACCGCCTTTCTCTTGTTTACACGGGTCGCGAACTGCAGGGCGTCGCTGATCCCAGTCTGCGCCGACCCACTGTTGAAACTCAGAATCTCTGTGATGACCCGAAGCACATGCTTACGGCCACGTTTCGGGGGCACATACTCCTCGACTTTGTCAGTGAACATAACCAAGCCGACCCGATCGTTATTCGCGATCGCCGAGAGGGCCAAAACCGCGCCAAGCTCGGCAGCGATGCCCCGCTTGCGGTCACCGGTCGTGCCGAAGCCTTGCGAGGCGCTCACGTCGACGACCAGCATCACGGTGAGTTCTCTCTCCTCCTTGAAGCGCTTGATGAATAAGCCGTTCATGCGGGCCGATACATTCCAGTCAATGCTCCTCGGATCGTCGCCGGGGTAGTAGGTGCGGACCTCATCGAAATCCATCCCGCGCCCTTTGAAGACGCTGTGGTAGGCGCCAGCGAGCTGCCGATCAACACGTCTGCGCGTGACGATTTCGAGCTTGCGGACCTTCTTGATGAGCTCCTTCGGGATCACGGAACTTCAACCTCCGAGAGCACTTCGTGAAGCAGTCGTTCGCTGGTCACCTCTTCGGCCTCGGCCTCGAAGGTCGGTATGATTCGGTGGCGAAGGATGTCAGGTGCGACCGCCTTCACGTCTTCGGGTGTCACAAAGCCTCGGTGACGGAGGAACGCGTGTGCACGGGCTGCCTGAGTCAGGAAGATACTGGCCCGAGGGCTGGCGCCGTACTCGATGTAGTCGGTTAACCTCGACAGGCCGTAGGTGGCTGGTTCGCGCGTCGCAAAGACGACATCGATAATATAGTCCTTCACTTTCTCGTCGATGTAGACCTGGCGGACGACCTCCCGGGCCCTCTTGATGGATTCGGGGCTGATAATCTTCTCTGCCTCGGGCCGCATCATGCCGGTCATCCGCTCAACGATTTCCCGCTCCTCAGCACGAGTCGGATAACCGACCGTGATTTTGAGCATGAAACGATCGACCTGGGCTTCGGGCAGGGGGTAGGTACCCTCCTGCTCGATCGGATTCTGAGTCGCCAATACCAAGAACGGGTCCGGCAGTTTGTGGGTCTCGTCACCAATCGTGACCTGGCGTTCCTGCATTGCCTCTAGCAGGGCGGACTGAACCTTAGCTGGTGCTCGGTTGATTTCGTCTGCGAGCACCAGATTGGTGAAGATGGGCCCCTTCTTCACTTTGAAATCTCCGCTCTTCTGGTCGTAGACCAGGGTTCCGACGATGTCGGCCGGCAGGAGGTCAGGGGTGAATTGGAGACGCTGGAAGTCAATGTCGATCACAGTGGCGAGTGTGTTGACCGTGAGAGTCTTGGCCAACCCAGGAACACCTTCCAGCAGAATGTGGCCATCGCACAGCATACCGATCAGCATGCGTTCGATCATATACTTCTGGCCGACGACGACTTTGCCGATTTCCGCGTTGATCTTGTCGATGAATCCGCTTTCTTCCCGCACCAGTTCCGTGATGCCACGAATATCCAGACTCATTTCACCTCCAAATACCCTGTAAACGGGGTCCTAACAGTCACAATGTTCATGCCATTCCGAAAAACGACGCGGGCAAATTACACACGACGAACCGAGTCGCAAGACAGATCTTCGGGATTTTTTCACCGAAAATTGGGCCGGAGAGCGGCGTATATCGGGCCGACCCTAGCCGAGGTCCGGAAGCGCTATTCTGCGACGACCAGGAGGTTTCGGGTCACCTGTCCAAGGGTCCGTTGGCCTCCCTCCGCAGTCGCCGTGATGGTCAGAAGTACGGAGTAGGTTCCGGCGACATCCGGAGTCAGTGTGGTTGACGACTCGAAGTCATTCGACAACTCAGCGGAACTTCCCTCGGGCGCTGCGCTGATGGCCCAGCTGTACGGATTCGACATCAGTTCGCCGTCATCCGGTGGGGTGCTCCCGCTCCCATCCAGTGTTATGACGGTTCCCACGGCGTAGGGTTCGGCCGGAGTAACCTCGATTATAGCTACCGGAGGCAACGCTGTGGCGCTATGGTCAGCAAAGATGTTCAGCAGGAAGTCGTTGTTCGGCGCGAGTGAGTCACTCAGAATTTGGAGCGTCGCCAGGTCCAGACCGCCCAGGTCTTCCTCCGGACGAGAGTAGGTAACCGTCACGGGAAGTTGGCCATCGATCGGCACCGTCGCGCCGGCCAGGTTGGGACTGATCGCGAACTCCGGTGCTTCAGGAGCTCCCGGGTTTTGAGTGAATAACGCCGAGCTGATGTTTAGAGTTGCACGCCCTTGGTTGAGAATGACGAACTGCAGTTCAGCACTGTCACCGGGGCTCACTTCGGGAAAGTCGATCTGGCTAGGCATGACCTCGAGCTCAGGTACCGCGTCGCCTCCAAAGATATCGATGCGAGTCACTGCCTCATCAGGGTCGTTGGCGGCCGTGATCACAAGCTCGCCGCGGACAACCGAGTCGTCGACCGGAGTCAACGTGAGTGCCACCGTCTCAGTGTTTCCAGCCTGCATCGTATCCATCTGCTGTCCCGAGACCGATACGGCCTCGCCGGCGACTTCCATCGAGAACAGCGTTCGTACCTCCGGTGGGTCCACTCGCAGGTTCCAGTTCAGATTGGCTCCGCCGACGTTCGATACATCGACCGTTTGAGTGTCGGGGTCTCCGACCGCTGCGTCGAACTCGAGTGTGTCTGTCGAGACGTCGATGTCCGGAACACTGACGCCGCCGACCTGAAGAGCGACCGAGATCTGATTTCCTCGGGCGTCGTCACTCTCAATCAACATGAAGCCGAGGGTACATCCCTCGTCAGGATCGAACTCGCCGTCGCAGTAGGTCGCGCCCGAGTCAGGCGTGAACGTCACTTGGTACACAGCGTCGCTTCCCTGCGCCAGCGCAAAGGGCTCTTGCCGGTTTGACGCCTCGTGGTACGTGATGCCGGAGACGCCCGGATCGTTGACGGTGCGAATGGTCAGATTGCCGCTACCGATATTTGTAATGGTGAATTCATCCGTGTAGGGGCCGCCGGTGATGTCCGGGAACTGGATGACGGTCGGCTCGACCTGGATGATTCCGGCGCTCTGTGTAAGCACGAGTGGGACCGAAACCGTCGGGTTGTTCCGATCGTTGGTGCGCACGACAACCGAGCCGCACTGGCCGCTACCGCCGCCGTTCGGGCATTCGAGATTCGTGTCCTGCGGTTGGAAGACGATGTCGATTTGGATGCTGAAGCGAGGCTCCATCACGAACTCAGGATGGGTCTCCCAGGACTGACCGGACGAATCTTGTCGCCAGTCGTAACTGATCGCCATTTGAGTCATGAAGCTGCTCGAGAACTGTATGTAGGGACTCGCCCCACTGATTTCGATATCCTGAATAATCAGTGGTCCGTCGCCTTCGTTGCTCAGCGCGAACTGGGCATTGTAGCTCCGACCCGTCTGAGTCTGCGGGATGTCGATCGACGTCCGGCTCACTCCGACCTTTCCGGCCGTCACTTGTTCGAGTCCATCGCCACAGGCCAAAAGGGTTAGCGGCAACACGAGAAAGAGGCAAAGATACTTAACAGTCTGCATTGATAGGTCCTCCGACAGAGACGCACATCACCTAGTCAAATTCCGAAGAAAAATCAATGACAGAAGCACGGTTCCACCAATCGAGAAGGTGTTTTCGCCGTGTTTCGCTCCGTTGGGCAGTTCGGAAGGGCCATTGAGGTAGGAGCGCAGTTCTGCGCGATGCCCTAGTTCCGGGGTGCAGTGAGGGTTTCGAGCCAGGCCCGAGTATCGTTTTGGATACGCTCTGAGGGATGGTGCTCGATCAACCATTCCAGAACGGGCAGAGCGCGCTGATCGCCGCGAACTGCCGCCCTGAGGCCATGAAAGCGAGCACATTCCAGGTCCCCAGTCGTGGCACACAGGGCCGCCAAATAGCCCCGAATTTCAGGCAACATCGCGTCCCCTGCCTGCTCGCTGATTTGCTCGAGAAGGGCTGTGAGCCGATCGACGGGCAGCGTCTCCAACATCTCGCCCGGAATGGTCCCGAGGGCAGAGAAGTCGCCAGCCAAGACCGCCTCCTCGATGGCATCCAAACCCGCCTCAATCTCGCCCGCCAAAAGAAGGTAACGCGCATTCACTCGGCGCCAGTCGTCGAGGTAAGCGTGGGCCTCTCGACGAGTGGGAATCAGTCCACCAATCTCGTCAGCCGAGGCGCCGCAGATGGCTCCGCGAGCCGCAGAGAGATATCCCGCGAAGGACGCTGCGAGGTGAGGTGCCATCTGGGCGCGATCAGCCTCGAAGGCATCCGGCTCAGAGCAGGCCGAAGGCAATATGAACCCAGCAGAGCAGGGGCTGATTGTCTGGAGTCCTCTGCCCTGACCCGGCGGAACGAAGGTCGTGAACTGGGGTTCGACCAGGACCGGTGTCCACGCCTCCGCCAGCATCGTGCAGTTCGGTTGCGAGCGCCCTACGACGGCAACATCAATACCGAAACGTGCTACG
>CAZDBH010000125.1:0-18574 GCA_964503485.1 uncultured Bradymonadales bacterium
CAGACCGTACCGGCAACACACGATATTGGCTGGTTTGATATCACGGTGGACTAGGCCCACCGAGTGGGCTTCTTCGAGAGACAAGCACACCTGAATCAGCCAATGGACAACCCGCTCAGTCGACTGGGGCCCGTAGTTGTTGATCAGGGTGTTGAGATCCATGCCATCCAGCAACTCCATGACATAGAAGAAGTTACCTTGCTCGGCGACACCGAAATCGAAGACGGTCACGGTGTGAGGGCAGGTGAGCTGGGCGGTCGCCTGCGCCTCCCGCTCGAATCGAAGTAGGGTGCGCGGGCTCGGCTTGGCCGCAGACTTGACGAGTTTCACCGCGGCAGGCCGAGCCAGTCGATGATGTTTGGCCCGCCAGACCTCTCCCATCCCCCCTTCCCCCAGCTTCTCGACCAGCTCGTAGACACCGATCTTCCGTGCTTCGTGCAGCTTGGCCCGAACCGTCGCCAGTACATGACTAGACATGACCGCGGCGAGTGCACAAACCATCGTGGGTATCGCAGCGCCGAGAGCTAACCAGAAGGAATCGAGTTCATCGACCGCGGACGTCGTGCTGAAAATGAAGAGCACTACCGGGAACATCAGAGCCGAAATGAAACTAGATATGACTGATTGGTTTAGCGTCGATGGAATCAGAATGGGAAACAGCAAGATAACGGTACAGCTCCACGAAATGCCCTCGAACGGTATCCCGGGGTGAGCGTCCTGCGTGACAAGCACAAAGGCGCTCGCTTCGGTGATCGAGAGACCGAGCACAAAAACAGGACCCAACCATACCGCCGCGTTCAGTACCGCCGGGGTAGGCAGCGCTCGCCGTCGCGCGAGTATCGCAAGAACAATGGCAACAACAATGGTCACGAAGGTCGCCAGGTCCGGGACAATCCGTGAGCTCTGCGATGCATCGACTCCATAGATCCGGAGCGATGTGTAGCTGACTGCAAAGCACACCGCGAAGACCAGACAGGTCCACCCCAGTCGCCGTCTAGCGTCCTGGAGCAAGTCACCAACCAGGGCACTTTCCTCGACGTCATCGGGCATCAACAGGGGAGACAACCGATTGGTGGGAGAAGCTGCTTTTGGACCCTTTTCCATATCCACTAGTCTGCTATCAGCCGATCGTTGGCACGCGAGCGAACACTCTAGCTCGAAAATGCCAAACCTGAAACGAGGACAACGCGCTATTGTTCTTGTAGGGGTCCTTCCGGTCGTTGAGGTCAGTTAGCAGCGTTTCTGAAAACACTGTGTGCGGGCAGCGGTCTCGACCGCCGAGACAATCTCGGCCGCTAGGGTCTCAATGCTGTCAAAAGGTATCTCGGAGACACCGAGAGCTGCTTCGAACTCACGCCAAGCAAACTCATCGAGTTCCCCACAACCCGACCACAGCGAGAAACCCCACTTGTCCGGATGCGTCCCGTGCCAAAGCGCGACATACAGGTGGTCGGAGTCACAGAACTCGTGGTGGGTCGGATTGGAGACGTCCTCGACGTAGAACATGTTCGCCCGAACCTCGAAAAACTCGTTACCGTCGAGGGCAATCGAAATTGCCTGGCTGATGGCCTCGTACAGTCCCTGGTCCAAGCCGTCAGTCAGGTGGAGGCCAACGTCCTGTACCGTGACGACATCAAACGGGAAGGACCCCTCCACCCGGATCGCAAAAGGCGAATAGCGTTTGGCGCGCTCTGCCGTGTCAGCTGCGCTGCCCGCGACCTCGATCGGTTCAGTGCCATCAGCCGCGGAGTGCGCAGCACAACATAAGACGAGACCAGCAGTAACGAGAAAAGAACCCTTCAATCCAAACTCCTCGGGGCCAAGCGCCAACTCGAAGTACTTACGCTAGGATCGGGCATTCGGTTGCATCCGCCTACCCGATACATCGGCAGGACGCGATCAAGTCGAGAATCTAGGGCTAGAGCGCATCTGAGATCGTCCTCGATGTCCAGCGAGCCCACAGGCGAAACTAGATTCGCTCACACAACCCGGTGCGGGCGTTACACCCGATTCTGCAAAGCGTGTTTACGCATCCCTTGCACTCAGCCCCATCGTCGTCGGAGCTGCAGCCGGTGCAGGTTTGCGAAGCATTTGAGCTGAGGCACCGAGGCGCCGTACAGTCGATGGTATTGGTCACGCAATCGCAGACGTCTGTCGTGTCGCAGGTACAGGTTTCGGTCGCAAGATTGGTCCGACTGGAGCAGGTTGGCGGGTCCACCACATCGTTACAGTCGACGGACCTCAGAACCTGCGAGTAACAGCCTTCCTCACCGTCGACTTCCGAGCAGGCAGCTTGGTAGTTCGTGAAGACCGTTCCGTCACAGACTGGGTCATCCGCAACGCACTCCTCTTCCTCTGGCGTGGTGCAGATTGCTCCCAGACCGCTGTCATCGCAAGTGGACGCTGGTGTGAAAGAGGCGGGATCGTCGTCGCACACCGGCACCCCATAACTGCGACTCCTTGTGACGGTAACACAGCCTGCATCAGCATCCGGATTCTCCGGGTCCGTAGCCACACACGTCCCAGAGCGCGAGACGATGTTACCATCCTCGTCACACGTGTTGAGACCCCTGACTAGGCAGAATTCGGTCGCGACGTCCTCGACGCAGACGCCCTCTCGGCAAACCCCGACGGTTTGCCTCGACTGAGAGCGTGAGCACGAGATCGGGCCATCCAGATAGTCGCAGTCGCCGTCCCGTATACAGCCTCCATCGATAGTGGAGTCGGGAACCTCATCCGGCTCGTCGGTGACGTCCGGCTCGTCTGCGACGTCCGGCTCGTCGATGATGTCCGGTTCGTCGGTGTTATCGGGCTCTTCCGTGTCCGGATCGCTGACGACATCGGAGTCGTCAACAAGGTCCGAGTCCTCAACCACATCACCTTCGGTGAGCCCGTCGTCCGCACCCGTGTCCTCAGCAACATCCTCTTGGCCCTCGTCTGACTCGCCCGTGTCGTCCACAGCGAAATCGGTCGACTCGTCGGGCGTGCTATCGCCGATTGCGCTGTTATTGTCGCCATCGCTGGACTCATCTCCAAGAAAGAATGCATCCGTCGTGAATACGTCACCGTCGGTTTCTTCTCCGTCGCCGCCACTTGATGACGCACATGCTGCCGAACAGATAGCGGCGATGGCGATGAGGATTCGAGTCCGACTGCGTTTCGATCGATGCATGATTGCCTCCTGAAGCGGCGATTCTAAAGGATGAGGAGCCATTTGCAAAATGCGACCCGGAGGTCCACTTGCACAGGTCACGGGGCGGGGAAGTTCGGCACTAAGACCTCGTCGAGGTTGTCTGACCACTGATTGAGCTCGAACCGGTCCGCCATCTCGGCGACGGCAGCCCAACCGGCCAGCTCCCCGGAGTTTGAGACCCCTCGAGGGTGATCGTATCCCCACTCCTCACCGGCGACTGACCAATCATCGGGTTCGCTGTTGGCATCATGATCAGGGAAATCGACGAGTCGGCCCCCCGAGACCCATTCAGCGTACGACGCGTCAGGGTTGATTCGAACCCAGAGCTCGGCTTCGCCTTTCAGTCCATCCCATGCCGAGTGGACGCTGGCTGCATCGTAAAGCGGCTGCACGTGCTGCCGCTCTGCGAAAACCAGCATCGCACGCAACCCAGAGCCTTCGAGCTCGGCGTATTGATCGATACTATTCCGGTACGACCAGGCTTCGTCTGCTTCGGCGGGCGTCGCCAAGTCGGCGGGCCAGTCTGCTTCGCTGAGTCCGTTGTCTCTCAGGGCATGGGTTAGGGACCTCGATAGATACCGCTTCTCCCACATGGTCGGGATCCGAAAACTCATGACGTGATCGTCTTCGGTGTCGAAACCGTCATCGTCGAAATCGAAATAAGCTCGACCCACGTCAGTCCCGATATCGGAATAGTCGGGATTCCACCGGGCGGTGCTGTAGTCCAAATCGAGCAGCCCTGGCTGATAGTCTCGTTCGTAGTCGTAGATGGGATTCAGTATGCGCTCATCAGCCTCACCGAAATGACCCAACTCTACAGCGGAATGCTGATCCTGGGTTGGGTTCTCCCTACCTACGAAGTAGGCAACGTGCAAATCATTGCCATAGCGTCCCAACACATTCATGGCAGCGATTCCGGGGTGCGAGAACGCCCACAGACCGATGTTGTTCTCCGCTATCTGAATCGATTCGGGGTCCAAGTGATCGCTCAAGAAGTCGCCATTGATGTCGGCTCGGTCGCCAGAGGCGAAGCGGATGATATCGCGAAGGGCCGAGATTGAGCTGGGCCCACCGTGGTCGAAGACGCCTTCACTGCAGGCACCCGTGCGCCGTTCCTCTGCTCCCGGCCAGATATAGGCCACGTGGATTAGCCCGATCTGGGACACGTCGAGGTCGGTGTAGAAGGCCCCGGTTGAGGTGAAGAAGGTCGCCACGTTTACAACAACGCCGGCTCTGCGGTCACGGTAGCGCGCCCTGGTGGGTAGCGTGACTCTGACTGCCACGTTTCCGATTCCTTCCGCCGGAACGTACGTGATGAACTGGTCGCCCGCTCGGGCATTGTTGCGCACCACCTCGACACCTTCGGGCGGACACGTTAGCCCTTCGTTGGTGTCGTCGGTTACATCGGAATCGTCGTGGACCCCGTCCAAAAGGTCGTCACCATCTGGGTTCGATACATCCACCTCGCCGCTGTCGAGGTCCGTGTCGCCGAGGTCGGTCGTCACGGCGTCGTCATGGTCACTACCCGAAGTCGAACTGCTGCTACATCCGGTGACGAGAAACAGAATGGTCCAATGGACTGAAAGGCGCGAGGCTCGCATTCAAAGCTCCAGGAACGATGCGTAATTCGGGCCAGGGTTTATCACACCCGGCCGGCCGGGGTAAGTCTTGGACACCACAGTTACAGCACCAAAAGAAGGCGTGGGGTTGCGGTCAGAGGCTGTTCTTCATTCTGCTGGTGGCCGCCCAGAGCAGTCCGGTTCCGATGACCGCGAGCACCGTGACTCCAATCAATAGCTGAAAGACCGCATCCATCCCGCTATTGGTCTTGAGATAGCCGATCAGCTCCTCCTGGACGACGGGACCGATGGAGCCGAGACCGTTGATGATTCCGGCGGCGACGACAGCCATTCTAGCACTTCCGACATCCATGGCGGCTGTTCCCGACAGAAGGGAGTCCGGTCCCATCAACATGAAGCCGATGAGACCCAGCAGTACGACGAACCAGACGAAGCTGCTCATACCAATGGAGCCGATAGCGATGGTGGCGAGCATCATGCCGACGGTCATAAAGAAGATGACCGGAGCACGCTTGGCCTTGAATAGTTTGTCGGAGGCGACTCCAGCCACGAATACACCCAGAAACCCGATCCAATCGAAAACAGTCGAGGCCGTACCGGCCATGCCGGTCGACTGATCAAAGGTCTCTTCGATGAGCATCGGGGCCCAGCTGTCCAGGGCATAACGAACGAATTTGAAGCAGAAATAGCAGAGTCCCATGCCGATGATGAGCAACCAGACAGCACGATCCGACCGCTGAACTTGCTCGGCTTTTTCGTCTGTCGAGGAGTCGACATCGACCACTTCGAAGAGAGACATCGCGGGTAGGCCGACGTTCTCGGGCTGCTCTTGGCCCAGTTTGTAGAAAATCAGCCAGACGATCAGCAGGATGATACTCGCACCCCAAAACGACCAAGCGAGTCCTAGCCAGCTGAACATGAAGGCCGCGAAGAGCTTCGCGAGAATGCTGCCCAGCTGATAGCACGTGGCCCACACGCCCATCAGCGTGCCCCGTTCCCGGTGAACGGTCCACTTGGCGAGCAGGCCGACGTTACCAGGCCAGCCCGTAGCTTGGGCGAAACCATTCACCACCATGAAGCAAATCATGAGGGAATAACCGGACTTGTCGCCCAGCATTAGAACTCCGAAAGCGAAGTTGGCGAGGAGCGAGATCCCCATTCCAGTCAACAGCAGCCTTCGACAGGCAACTCGTCGACCGAGGAAAGCGGCCAGAAACTGGCCGACCATATAAGCCAGCAGAAACGCGGTCCAGATATGGGCTAGCTCGAGATCACTCAGCTCTAGCTGCTCGCCGAGCGGCTTCTTCACGATGCCGAAGGCCTTCCGACAGAAGTAATATCCCGCGTAAGACATCCATGTCGCTGCGAAGACGTTGACTCGCCATCGTTTCAACGTAGGGGGCATGGGGGGAGGCTGAACGGCATCTGCCGACATAGTCATCCTGGTGCTAAGAGTGTCTTGAGCTGCATCGCTATCATTCCTTCTCCGCTCTGGCCAATTTCAAGTCAAGGTTGTAGTGGTTTCGCTACAACAACGAGAGATGACAATCCGATGAGTACACCGACCCTTCGCGCGATTATTTTTGACTTCAACGGAGTCGTCGCAGACGACGAGCCGCTCCACTACCAGGCTTTTGAGCGGGTGATGGGCGAGTTGGGAGTCGAACTGACCGAAGAGCGCTATTTGACACGCTATCTGGGACTTGATGACTGGGGCTTCTTCGGCGCAGCCCTTCGCGACGCCGGTATGCCGTCGGGCAAGCCGCGAGTCGACGAGTTGGTAGAACACAAAGGCCGAGTCTATCTGGATATTGCCAAAGAGGGGTTGGACCTCGTTCCCGGGGCAAAGGCCTTCATCGAATCGGTTAGTGCCACACTGCCGTTGGCGATCTGTTCTGGTGCCCGTCGGGTGGAGATCGAGTACATCCTGAGCCAAGCGTCGTTGACAGAGGCGTTTCAACTCTTTGTCACGGCTGACGAGATGCAGAACGGAAAGCCCCACCCAGAAGGCTATCTGACCACGCTCGCAAGGCTGCAACGGGAAGTCGACGGACTAGGAAGCTTGAAGGCTGAAGAATGCGTCATTTTCGAGGACGCACCCCACGGCGTAGATGCCGCTCACGCCGCCGGGATCAAGTGCATCGGATTGGCGAACTCGCGATCGCGTGAAGAATTGTCACAAGCCGATGCAGTCATCGACAGCTTTGTCGGATTCAAGCTAGAGCGTTTGAAAGAGCTCGTAGGTTTCTGAGCGTTCTAGACGTCAGAACCGCGTACGGTCTTGCGGCCGTTCTTTTGGGCGCGATAAATGGCTCGCTTCACCGATTTGGTGACGACCCGCCCGATTTGCTCGAAGGCGTCAGCAGATAAGTTCATTTCGGCTTCTTTGATCAACGTTCTGACTTTTGATTTCACCACAAAGTCAGCGTAGGGGATCTTTTCGCTCATGGTAGCCACCTCTTGTTCTCATGAGAAAGCAGTAAACGGCCAGGAGAGTAATCCGAACCGAGTGGTAGGGAAAGGGGGCAGGCGCTTAGACCATCGGGAATGTAGGAGCGGCAACGAGCGTCATAGACTTGACACGCACATCGGTAACTGACACCCCGGTATGACTATGGCCAGTGCACATCGACATCAACCCGGTGCGACAGGATGGTAAACGAAGGGGACAAACCGTCGCCTCCAGACGATCCGCAACGGCAAGTCGATACGCTGCCTGATCCGTCGATCGGCCGAAAGCTCGACATCCAAGGCGGCCTTTTTCTCGACCCAGCTGATCCAACCGCGCTCATCGGACAGACACTCGATGGGCGCTACCGAATCGACCACTTTCTAGGTGCCGGCGGTATGGGTGCTGTCTACCGAGGACACCAACTAGCGGTAGGTCGGGAGGTCGCAATCAAGGTCCTCTATTCGGACCAGACGACGGAAGAGGGTGTGCTGCGATTCGAACGTGAAGCGCGCGCTGCCAGCTCCTTGAACCACCCCAACACGATTACGGTTTTCGATTACGGGCGATGGTCCAATCTCAACTACATCGTGATGGAGTTGGTGAAGGGCCGCACGTTGTCCGATTTGATCGCTCACGAGGGGCCACTGCCGGCCAGGCGTGCAGGCCATATTGTCTGTCAGCTGCTGGCTTCCCTCGCCGATGCCCACAGCAACGGGGTCGTGCATCGCGACATCAAACCCGACAACCTGTTGCTGACCCAACTCGATGACGATCTCGACCACGTGATCGTGCTCGATTTCGGCATTGCCTGGCTCGAGAACAAGGCCCGACGGGACGTGACGTTGACCCAGAAGGGGGTCGTCTTTGGCACGCCCAAGTACATGTCGCCAGAGCAGGCCCTCTCACGGGACATCGACGCCCGATCAGATCTCTATTCAACGGGTTGCGTACTCTACAATTGCCTCACCGGTCGCCCCCCATTCGTTGCCGAAGATCCCGTAAGCCTGTTGATTCAGCACGTACACGACCCGGCTCCCACGTTCGCAGAGGCCTATCCCGGATTGTTCGTCGCACCCGAACTGGAAGCGGTGACGCTCAAGGCAATGGAGAAGGATCGAGAGGCGCGCTTTGCTACGGCTCGCGAGATGAGACGAGCGGTTCGCGCCGCCGCCGATCTCGAACCGAGCGGACCGATCCTCCCACCGGAGGAGCCCAAGATCGGCCCCGCGGACGATCCGACCCCGCCGATTGGGGGCCCGGGGCCAGACGGCGACACCATCATTTTTCCGACTGACCAACCAACACCCCTCTCGATACTGCCTCCAGTTTTGTTTGGGACGATGATCGTGCTGCTGATCGCGTCTCTGGTCTTCCTCTTTGTTGGGCCCTGTAGCGACGGTCTGATTGACTCCGATGCCGACAGTTCAGACATCATTTCCGAGACCGTCGAGGAGGAGGAAGCCGAGGTCGACCCCGAGATCTTGCCGCCCGATCCGGCCGTTGGGAGGGCTGTTCTCGCCGCGAAGGCAATCACGGTTCTGGCGTTGCCCGACCCCCCTCTCCAGTCGTGGGTTCGAGTCCGCGTTACAACGAGGCCGAGGGGCGCATCTGTCCGGGTTAGAGATCGTGCCTATCACAGTGTTGAAGGGCTACTACTCCTCGATCCAGCAGAGGGCAACGAAGCGGTGGTCAGGGTCTCTGCCAATCACTATCTTTCGAGGAATGAGACAGTTAATCTGAGCGACGCAATCGATGGGCTACTCGAGGTCCAAGTCCGGCTGTCAGAAGACCCCTGCGACCCAGTCGACGGGTTCATCGAGCCCTGGATCGACTGCGACTAGAACAACCCCCACAAGTGGCCCCTTCCGAGCGCGTACCTGGCTGTACGAGCGGGTCTTTATTGAGAAACCGACGTTTCTCGGTTAGAACCGAACAGCACAAAATACTGCATCATTGTTTTACTGCCCCCGGGGGGGGCGATAGTCGGTCCAACGTCGTTGGGGCAGCGTCGTCCCGTTGATGGGCTGGGGATCAGTCGGGACAGCGGGGACCGCCACCCGCTCTAAGTGGATGAATCGTGATGAAGACTTATCGAACAAAGCCTGTTGCGCTGATCGCAGCGCTACTTCTCTCGCTGCCAGTGAACTCTGCAATCGCTCAGGACGGCTTCGACGCGCAAGCGTTTAGCCCGATGCCCAGCCAGTTTGAGAACTACCTGTCACTATCGTCGGGCGGTGTCTTGCCGAAGAGCGGCTGGGAGGCGGGTCTCTTTCTCAATTACGCCGATGATCCAGTCGTGCTATTCCGCGATGGCGAGCCGATCGCGAACATAGTCGATTCGATGATGACAGCAAACCTGTTGGGCGTTTACGGCATCCACGAACTCTTCGAGGTTGGCCTAGATGTGCCTTTGGTGCTTCTGCAAAGTGGCGAGACATCCACTCTGCTTCCCGAGGTGGGCAACTCGGACGTTGGTTTCGGAATCGGGGACATCCGGCTGGTTCCCAAAGTTCGGCTGCTGGCTCCAGAGGGATATGAAGACGAGCCAGAAGGTATCTGGCTCGCATTCCTGCTCGATACCAGACTCCCGACGGGTGATTCAGACTCCTTTCAAGGCGAGGGCTTCCGGATTGCACCTCGTTTCGCACTCGAGTATCGACTCAATAACGGCTACCGATTTGCAGCAAACCTTGGCTACGAGGTACGGCCCGAATCCCATAACCCCGGCCTGGATGTAAACGACACCTTCGATTGGGGCCTCGCTGCAGAGCTTCCAGTACATGAGCGCCTTCGAATCGTGCCCGAAGTAACCGGGGCAGTATCCGTTCTCGCCGAGGATTTGAACGACATCGAAGTCCCCGTGGAAGGGCTGTTGGGTTTCCGAATCCCCATCAATGACGAAATGATGGTTTCGGCCGGTGGTGGCATCGGAATCACGAGGGGATTCGGCGTTCCGTTGTGGCGAGTATTCGTGGGCTTCAACTATCAAGCAGAAGTCATCGGCGATACCGATGGCGACGGCTATCTGGACAATGAGGACGGTTGTCCCCTCGACCCGGAGGACTTCGACGAGTTCGAAGACGAAGACGGCTGCTCCGATCCGGACAATGACCAAGACAGCATCCTCGACGTCGACGACTCGTGCCCAATGGATCCTGAGGACTTCGACACATTCCAGGACGAGGACGGCTGTCCTGACCCGGACAACGACGGTGATGGGCTCCTAGATATCGAAGACATCTGTCCACTCGACCCGGAAGACTTCGACGTGTTCGAGGATGAGGACGGCTGTCCTGACCCGGACAACGACCAAGATCGGATTCTCGACATCGAGGACGACTGTCCCGTTGATCCTGAAGTGTACAACGGCCACGAGGATGAAGATGGTTGTCCAGACGAGGGTGTGGTCACGGTCATCACCTGTGACCAGATCGAGTTTGACGATACGATCGAATTCGAGACTGATTCAGATGTGATTCGGCCCGTCTCATTCGGCTTGCTTGACCAGATTGTCGCGACGCTGGTCGCTCGCGACGACATCTTCCACGTAAGCGTCGAAGGCCACACCGATAGCCGTGGCTCGGCACGTTACAATCTGGATCTATCGGACCGCCGCGCCGCTTCAGTGATGCGTTACCTCGAGGAACACGACATCGACGTGAGCCGCCTGAGTTCCGCTGGATACGGCGAGGAGCGGCCCATCGACACGAATGACACGTCCGCCGGTCGCCAACGCAACCGCCGAGTGGAGTTCATCATTACGGAACAAGCCGGCTGTGAGGAATAGTGGGCTTGTCCGCTGATGTCGAGGCCGTACCCATTCTTGAAAAAGAGCACAAAAATCGTCATGTTTCTTGAAGACCAAACACCAGTGAGAATCCGTATGAAGCCGTCCCGTGTACTGCAGAGTATTCTGCTGTCCCTTTGTCTTTGCCTTGTCCCGACGTTGGCGTTCGCAGATTACGTCGGCCAGGTCCAGACCAAGTTGTACTTGGCCCCAGAGAGCCTTGCGCTGCGTGTGGAACGCGCCGAGAGCGGTATCAGCCCGGGTTTTCTCGAGGGTGACATCGTTCACTTCATCATCGAGTTCATGGGAACCGATGAAGGTGCTCCAAGTATCGAGGCAGGTGGTGAGGCCGGTTATGTCACTGCCTACATTCCGGACGGTGTGGAGGTGGTTGGGGCGGATATGATCGAAGCGGACGGAGGCGGTGGGTTCGTTGTCGTCCCCCCGCACATGCCCGGATTGGGTTGGGACGGTTGGGGGCCAACCAAGCGGGACGATTGGGACATCGATGGGCAGTTGAGCGACCAGCTGGACGATCAGGGGGAAGCGAATTGTTGGGACGACTACGACGCAGCCCACGGGATGCCCTGTAACAGCCCAGACGGTTGTATCGGAAACGTCGGTGAGCTGCACGCAGATACCGGAATCTTCTATTCCACGGATCCACGAACCGCCATGTTCACAGGTGGGTCGGTCGTTATCTCTGCGAACAACGGCTACTTCGTGAACCCAACCGGCGACACGACAACACGCACCCACAACATCTGGGATGCTCATCACACCAATATTTTTGGGTCGAGCCAAGGGGCAGTCGACGGCCTATCCAGCCCAAGTTCTCCTTACGATCCGGTCGCGGACGGGTTTGGTGTCGGACCTGCGGGCGTAGCTTCTCCCGTGGCCGGTCCTCAGAGCGGTTATCCCCTCGACTACACGGGGTGTGTCGGTCCGTGGAATCGAATTCAGTACCCCGGTTCTCGTATCGGTAGTTCTGACATCGAAGAAGCGACCGGTAAGGGGTGTGAGCCCTCGGACGGAGACCCGGATTGCCCAGGCGTCTTCGGATCTGAGACGACGGCGGGAGTCCCGGTGAGCGCGAAGGCGCCGCTCCCCGAGACGGTCAACGCAGTTCGTTTTGCAATCGGTGAGATCGAGATCGGCGACGTCCGGCAGGTCCGGGTGTCTCTGCGTTTGACCGAAGAGATTACCGATGGGCTATTCGTAAACAGCGAGGTGTTTGGCGGAGATATCGAGGCGCCCTCAGACGGTAAGCACACAGCCTGGCGCTATCACTTCCCGAGCGTTGCCACCAATGACCTGAACTTGACGATCATCAAGCGTGCCATGGCAGTTGGTCCACGCGAGGGCAGCGGATGTGAGGACCCATACTCGGGCACACTGGACGATCCGAACGACTCGGGCAGTCCAAGTGACTTCGATTCCAACTACGAGCCAGTCTCGGGCGACTCGATTCCGACGACAAACATTTGTCTCCTGTACTCAGTCACTTTCATGAACACAGGCAACGCGCCGCTCGAGAACATCAACATCTACGACACTTTTCCCAATGCCATGGAAGGGTCGCTGCAGGACGAAGCGGTGTGGCTATTCGACCCGACGGGCGACTTCGTGCGAAACAACTTCACGGCTGACAACAACGATCGGACCCGTATCGGACACATGACAGAAGACCTAGCTCCCGCCCAAGGGGCGACGCTGGTTTACGCGATTCAGATTGATGCAGGTGAGGACGAGCAGGTCGAAAACAAGGCCAGTATGTGCATCGGCAGACACAGCAATGACAACGAGTGCGCGGTCACGAACGTCCGATCACTGGGGACGGACGGACCGGTACTCGAGATGACCAAAGTCGTGACCCCAACTGAGGGCGACCCGGGGGCAACTGCCTCCTTCACGATCACAGTGCGCAACATCGGCGAAGGGGACGCAAACAACATCGATCTCCTGCTGCGAGACTTCCTGCCCAGCAACGGATTCACGGGAACGACCCAGCGCTTCGATTACCAACCGGGCACGAACAGCGTCAGCGACGGGTTGACGCCCACGTTTACTTTCACCAACGAAGCTGAGTCGAACGCGGCCGGAAACATCCAAACATTGAGGTGGGATTTCGGCAGCAGCTTCGACCTCGACTCGGGCGAGCAAATCACCGTGTCGTTCGATGCGACCGTCGGTTCTTCGATGCCAGCAGGTACCTGGACAAACACGGCGAGATTGGATTGGGACGGCGAACGCAGTTGGGCAGCAGCCTCATTTACGCTCACTGATGAGTGTCCCGACGACCCAGACAAGACTGAAGAGGGCGTTTGTGGTTGCGGTGTGCCAGACATCGACACCGACGGGGACGAATTGATGGATTGCGTCGATGTCTGCGACTTTGACGCTGACAACGACAGCGATGACGACACATATTGTTACTGTACGGTGGACTCCGGTTGCCCAACCAATTGTACGGCGGAGGCAATCCCTGGTTGTGTGGACTTGTGTCCAGGGGATGAGTTCAAGGTTGTGCCAGGGCAATGTGGCTGCGGCAATGTCGACACGGACACCGACGGGGACGGGATCGCCGATTGTGTCGACGACTGCGACTTCGACGACGAGAACGACTCCGACGACGACGATTATTGCGCTTGTACCCTCGACTCCGAGTGTCCCGGTGAACCGACCTGCGATGATGAGCCCGAGAACCCAGCCTGCATCGATCTGTGCGAGGACGATCCGGACAAACAAGCCCCGGGCGTATGTGGCTGCGGTGTGGCCGACGACGACACAGATGGCGATGGAACCCTCGACTGCCAAGACCCCTGTCCCCTCGACAAGCTGAACGATGCGGACCAGGACGGCTATTGTGGGACGCCGACTTGCGACGGCGACGATTGTCCGACCGTATGCGACGGTGAGGCGGCAGGAACTTATTTCACGTTCGGTACCTACCCCACGTGCGTCGATCCGTGTCCGCTCGATGGGCTCAACGATATCGACAGCGACGACGAATGTGGTCCGTGTACACTCGGTAGTGACCTGTGTCCCGAAGAGCCCATCTGCGAAGACGAGCCAACCAACCCACTGTGCATCGACGAGTGTCCGCAAGAGGCGCCAAACGACGTCGATGACGACGATCACTGCGGCGATTGCACTCTGGCGACCGGCTGCGAGCCGGAACCGACCTGCGACGAACAACCCCTGCTCGCCAGTTGCATCGACCTCTGCGAAGACGATCCCCTCAAGACTCGGCCCGGTATCTGCGGCTGCGGCGTCCCTGACACCGACAGCGACGGAGACGGCACTTTTGACTGCGATGACTGGTGTCCGCTCGATCGGCTGAACGACGCCGATGGCGACGGTTACTGCGGCACGCCAACCTGTGAGGGAGACGATTGCCCATCAACCTGCGACGGTGAGACGCCCGGAGCCGGCGATGTAGTCGGAAGCTATCCGAATTGCGTCGATCCGTGTCCACTGGATGGGTTGAACGATATCGACTCCGACGACGAATGCGGTCCGTGCACGTTGCCGGCCGACCAATGTCCCGAAGAGCCGATCTGCGAAGACGAGCCGGCCAATCCGCTGTGCATCGACGAGTGCCCCCAAGAGGCGCCAAACGATGTCGATGACGATGATCATTGCGGCGACTGCACTTTGGTTTCGGGCTGCGAGTCAGAGCCGACCTGTGACGAGCAACCGCTGCTCGACTCATGTATCGACCTCTGCGAGGAGGATCCCCTCAAGACTCGGCCTGGTATCTGTGGCTGCGGAGTGGCAGACGAGGACAGCGACAGTGACGGTACCTACGACTGTGACGACCCCTGCCCGCTGGATCCACTGAACGACGCTGATGGCGACGGTTATTGTGGAACGCCACTCTGTGAAGGAGACGATTGTCCGACGACCTGCGATGGCGAATCGCCCGGGACAGTGGGCGAGGTCGGTACCTATCCAGTATGTGTCGACCCCTGCCCGTACGATGGGCTCAACGATATCGACGCCGACGCCGAGTGTGGTCCCTGTACATTGCCGGCCGAGCAATGTCCCGAGGAACCCACCTGTGAGGATGAGCCGACCAATCCGTTGTGTATCGACGAGTGTCCGCAAGAGGCGCCCAACGATGCCGACGACGATGACCACTGCGGTGACTGCACCCTGGCGACCGGCTGCGAACCAGAGCCGACCTGCGACGAACAACCGCTGCTCGACTCATGTATCGACCTCTGCGAGGACGATCCCCTCAAGACTCGGCCCCTGATCTGCGGTTGTGGTGAGGTCGATGTGGATAGCGACAGTGACGGCGTTTACGACTGCGACGATCCCTGTCCGCTGGATCCATTGAATGACATCGATGGCGACGGCTATTGCGGTACGCCACTCTGTGAAGGCGACGATTGTCCCACGACCTGCGACGGAGACACGCCTGGGACAGTGGGCGAAGTTGGTACCTATCCGACGTGCGTTGATCCCTGCCCGTACGACGAGCTGAACGACGTGGACAGCGACGGCTTTTGCGGACCCTGCACTGTGGGCGTTGAATGCCCCACGGATCCCACCTGCGAAGAAGAGCCGGAGAACGAAGAGTGCATCGACTCTTGTCCGGTTGATCCCGACAAGAACCGACCGCTGGTGTGCGGATGTGGCGAGGTAGACGAAGATAGCGACGGTGACGGTGAGATGGACTGAGTCGAGGCCTGTCCCTTCGATCCGGACAATGACGTCGACAACGACGAGGTGTGCGGACCCGAAAGCTGTCCGGTGGCAGAAGACTGCCCAGGCGAGCCGGTGTGTGCCGATGGTAACGCTGAGGACTGTACCGACAACTGTAGCATCGAGAATACCGATCAAGCGGATTCTGACGGCGACGCATTGGGCGACGTTTGCGACTTCTGCCCGGACGACCCCACCAATGGAGAGGGCGGTCCGGATGCAGACGGCGATGGAGCAGCCGACAGCTGTGACGTTTGTCCCTACGACCCAGACGACGACATCGATGGTGATGGAATCTGCGGTCCGGAAGAATGCCTCGTCCCCGAGGACTGTCCCGGCAATCCAACCTGTGAGGACGGTGAGACAGATGACTGTGTCGACAACTGTTCCGACGATCCGAACGAGGATCAGGAGGACGCGGACGGCGACGGCATCGGCGACTCCTGCGACGAGTGTCCCTATGATCCACTCAACGACGCCGACGCAGACGGTGTCTGCGGTGAGGAACAATGCCTAGACGAAGCCGACTGCCCAGGTGAGCCGGTTTGTGCCGATGGCAACGCGGAGGCCTGTACAGACAACTGTAGCATCGAGAATAGTGACCAGGCCGACGCAGACGGCGACGGAATCGGTGACGTATGCGACGCTTGTCCCGACGATCCGGACAACGACGTCGACGCCGGCGATGTCGACGGCGACGGACTGGGAGACAGCTGCGATATCTGTCCCTACGATCCGCTCAACGACATCGATGGCGACGGCGTATGCGGTGAAGAACAATGCGTCGACGACTTGGGCTGCCCCGGCAACCCAGCATGCAGCGAGGACCAGCTCGAGGATTGCTTCGACAACTGCACCGACACAACCAATCCAGACCAAGTCGACAGCGATGGCGATGGGCTGGGTGATATCTGCGACCCGTGCCCAGACAGCTTGGACAACGACGAGGATGGTGACGGTTTCTGCGGTGATCCATGCGAGGTGGATCCCGACAGCTGTAGCGAGGCGCCCTGCACTGGCGGTGAGACAATCGACTGCCGAGACAACTGTCCGGACGAGATCAATCCCGACCAGGAAGACGCAGACGAGGATGGCATCGGTGACGCGTGCGACATCTGTCCCTTCGACCCGGACAACGATCCCGACGAAGACGGCGTTTGCGACAGCATCTGTGTCGGCGACGAATGCGAGGAAGCTCCCTGTACCGACGGTGAGACTGAGGACTGCGAGGACAACTGTTCGGACGATCCAAACTCTGATCAGCTCGATTCGGACGGTGACGGCGTAGGCGATGTCTGCGATGTCTGTCCCTTCGATCCCGAAGATGACGCCGATGAGGACGGTTACTGCGACGCAATCTGCGAAGAAGATGTGGACTGCGGCGAGGGTCCCTGCAGCGGCGGTGAGACCGAGGACTGCGAGGACAATTGCCCAGATGTCTCGAACCCCGACCAGGAAGACCGTGACGACAACGGTATCGGCGACGCTTGCGACGAGGGCGAAGGTTGCGACGACCTGATCGACTTCGACTGCGACGGAATCCCCGACGATGGAGACGAGAGCGGTGATCCCGACGACAGGCCGTGTCTCGATCGTCAGACCCAAAACTGCGACGACAACTGCGTGGAAGATCCGAACCCACTGCAACACGACCTAGACGAGGACGGTGAGGGCGACGCCTGCGACGCCGCCACGGCCAATGACGGCATTCCCGACGAAGAGGACAATTGCCCGTTCGTGCCTAATGCCGAGCAAGAGGATTCCGACGACGACGGAACCGGCGACGTATGCGAGGGCGATGAAGATGGCGACGGCATTCCCGATGATGACGACAACTGTCCCACAACCCCCAACACCGAACAGGAAGACCTAGACGAGGACGGTGAGGGAGATGTCTGTGATGAGGACGCCGACGGCGACGGATCACGAGTTTCCGAGGACTGCGATGACCTCGATGACGGGACCGTCGAAGGACAAACCTACTGGCCTGACCCAGACGGTGACGGAATCGGATCAGATGAGGGCAACGTCTATTGTCCTGGCGACCCTCGAATAGAGGACTTGGTGACCATCGACGGAGACAACTGTCCAAATCGGGCAAACTCTGACCAGCTCGATTCCGACAACAACGGATTGGGCGATATCTGTGAGTCTGGCGCCTTCGACGTTGGTGGTGGAGGTGGTTGCTCGAGCTGCACGGCCGTTGAATCGGACGGCGGCCAAGGCACTCTCATCGCCCTGCTTCTACTCGGAGCAGGTGTTGTCTACAGACGTAGGCGACAGTGAGACGCCTGTCGGTGTTGGTCGGTGCGCTGGCGCTGCTCACGGCGGGCGCTACGCATGCCCAAGGCCCCGACGCCGCACCGCATAGACAGCTCACCGGCGACCCTGCACAACACATCTTCGCGGCCCTTCAGCCTGTGGCCTGCACTGACTCCGGCGAGTGCCCGACGGAGTCGACCGTGGCAAAAGCCACGACATCCGACGAAACGGTGATCATCACCTTCCCCGGCTACCAATGTACCTATTCGCCCACGCCGGCCTGTACGCGGAACGGCTCCGGCGATCTGGTGCCGTTCACCGGTTACGCAGAGTGGATCGAAGGTGGTCTCGCCGATCGCGTTTACAACGTCGCGATGGTGCTGTTCGAGTTAGACGATAGCCTCGTTGGTTTCGACGACGGAGACCCGCCGACTGTCGTTGCCCCACCGCTCATCTGTAGCCTCGATACAGGCACTCCAGGGGCATTTCGCTGTCTAGTCGGCGAGTGAGAACAGACGCTCTTGGGGGTTGGACGCCTAGGAGCCTGTCGCGCATAGCGCTCCAGGCTCCGCCATTGGCTTTTAGCG